>JAMWCW010000001.1:148110-221033 GCA_023819145.1 Candidatus Omnitrophota bacterium | reverse complement strand
GAACTGCGCTTAAGAAAAAGAAACACAAAGTCATGTCGGTAATTGCCAAGCGGGAAATAACAAGATATTCCAAGGAAGTGGCTAAAATCAGCGCGGATAAAAATCCGCTAAAGGAACTAAAAAGATGCGCCCCAATAAGGTAAGTCAAGAACACTCCTACAAGCGCAAAAAATGCCGAAGGAAAGCGTGCGGAAAACTCATTTATGCCAAAAAGTTTAGAGGAAAGAAAAACTAACCAGTAGAAAAGTGGGGGTTTTTTTAAACGAGGCGTGTAGTTAAAATAGGGAATTAAAAAATCTCCCCTCTCCCCCATCTCCCGAGCAACCTCGGCATAGCGTGGCTCATCGGGGTCAAGAAGGGGTAAATTCCCTAATTTATAGAAAAACAAAAAACAACCAACTACTAAGAGAACCAAAAAATAAAATATTTTATTTCTAAACACTTTTTTACTAAACTCTAAACCCTAAACTCGAAATTCAAAATATTAGGGTTTAGGATTTCGGGTTTGGGATTTCTTTCTTAATTAGTATCAGGTTGCGCACATATATCGCAAGCCCGAGCGCCTGTCCAAGAATAAACACAGGGTCTTTACGATAGAGTGAATAGATGAGAAGTAATGTTCCTCCTAAAAGGCTTAAATACCAGAAGGCAAGAGGAACAGTGCTTCTTCCTTTTTTTTCGGAAACAATCCACTGCACAAAAAAACGCAAGAAAAAACAAAACTGGGCAACAAAACCAAGCACAAGCCAAAAATTTAGCTTCATTCTCACCTCTCTTTTTATATAAACTCCAATTTTTAGGGGTTTGGAGGGATAATTTTGGGGATTTTAAAAAATTTTGTATTCATACCTTATCCAATTCTTTTTCATCCAAAAAACGGCCCAAAGGTCAAGAAAGGGTTTAAGCAGGCGCTTGGAGAATCTGTACTTACTTTTTCCGGAAAAGCGAAAATGGTGTTTCACCTCAATCTGAGCAACTTTAAAACCTTCATACTCTATCAGTAGCGGTAAAAACCGATGCAAACCGTTAAATAACTTTACCCTCTCCAGAGCTTCCCGACGATAAGCTCTCAAGGTGCATCCGATATCAAGGATTCTATCCCCAAGCACAAATCTTCTTAGGGAATTGGCAATGAGCGAAAAAATTTTCTTTAGAAACGGGTCGCGCCGTTTTTTTCTCCAGCCACAAACCACATCAGAATTTTTTAGGGCTTCTAAAAGACGGGGAATATCTTGGGGGTCATTCTGCAAATCTGCATCCATACTGATAATCGTCTCTCCTCTTGCGTTTCTAAATCCGGCATCTAAAGCCGAAGTCTGGCCGCAGTTTCTTCTAAACTTAATGATTTTAACACAAGAGTCTTTACTTTTAAGCTCCCGAAGCACCTCGAAACTCTTATCCTCTGAACCATCGTCGATAAAAATAATCTCGTATTCCTTCCCTAAAAAACTAAGCACCGCTTTTAACCGCTCATAGAGAGGAAAGATATTTTTTTCTTCGTTGTAAAGAGGAATAATTATCGATAACATAGTTAAACTCGAAACTCTAAACTCGAAACACTAATTTAAAAACTCGAAACTCTAATGAAAAATTAATATTCTTTTATTGCTTGGATTTATGAATTATTGCGCCAAAAATCTTCATCAACTCAGATGCCTCGTTAAGCAACGCTTCTTTTTCTAAAATTCCCTTATCTTTAGGTTCAGTTAATTCAAACCAGTATTTAGCCTCTTTAGCTTCTTTACGGCATATTTTAATTCTCATTATAAAATCTTTCCTACTCAATGCTTCTTCTGCTTCAATATAATTTGACCCCCAGAACCTGAAGCTCTAATAAGCTGTTTCGCGTATTCTAAGTTGGTCAAAGTCCTGGGAAGATTCTTAACATACTCCCTTACCATCTGGGCGAACTTTTTTGTTCGCTCTTCTAAGTCAAAAACATTGGGATTCCTTTCCTCTACCATTTAGAGTTTTGAGTTTAGGATTTAGAGTTTTTTATTTTAGGCTGACCATTGCCAAGCTTCAAAATCAGGAGTAGGCAGAACGAGTTTCAAGGCTCCCTGAGGAGGAATCTCCTCTAAGATATGCTCATTATCTTGTATCATGAGACTGATTCTGGTTTCCTCGCCGTGGCCAAGACCTAAATTGAGATAGTTAAATTTTATCTCCATTATTTTTACAAAAGCAGCCTTGTTGGGTAAAGGAAATTCCTGCCAGATCTCAGACTGTTTCTGCCAAGTGCGCACCGCAAGAGAGAATGACTTCTCCAGAGGAATTTCCAGTTTTGCCTCCTTGGGGAAAATGTTAATAAAGAGTTTTAAGGTTTTTTCCTCGGGGGGAAGATCTAAATCAAGCCGTAAAAAAATATCCTCTAAATTAAAGCCAAACCAGACTTTTTTAACTAAAGAACTTACCTTATGCATATTTGTTCCGGTTTGGGTTAAATCCAGAAAACCCGCTCCCACCCATTCATAATAATTGTTAACCTCGCCGTCAATTTGGGGATGGATTAAAGCGGTGGGTTCAAGGTAGCGACTGAGACGCTGGGTAAGGATAGGAACTTTCAAAAACTCAGGAATTTCTCTACCCAAAGTAATATAGACATTGGCTAAGTGGGTGCGGTAGATTTTATCAAACTCCTCGTTGTTCACCGAGACGTGTTCCGGTCCATACCACCAATTCCAATCGCTTCCTTCGGCGGCATAGATATTCTGCCAAGCAAGTTTTGCCTCGGGAGAATCTTTAACTTGGGGGTTATTTTTCAAGAATTCTACGAGGTTCTTACGCGTTCGGAAAAGATAATCCCAGGAGAGATTCTTCTCCTCCTGGCCAATCCAGATGGAAAAATTTCCGTTAATCCAGGAACCCGCAAAGAGTCTTCCGATATTTTCCTTAGGAGGATTGGCGCTTAAGAAACCACTGATAGTAGTAGAGACAATTTCTCCTTCTTCTTCCGAGAGTCGGGTATAGAGCAAGTTAAGAAAGTCCCAGCCATCGCGCTGATAATACTCCCAAGCATTCTCCCCATCTAAGATGATAGGGAGAAGATAGTTTCTGTTTTTGGGAAGAGTGTCTCTAATTTTCCTCAGCCGTCCCAAGAAATCCTCAACTGCATCCTTATGATTCCAGTGATGATAGACAAAACCAATTAAGTCCGAAAGGGTATGGTTGCGAAAAACAATGTTTAATCTCCCTTGGTTGCGCTCTAAAAGATAGGGCTGATACAGAAGCTCATCGGACTTGGCATGCTTTAAAGAACGCCAGAGAATTTCCTCATCGGAGGCAATCCAGTTTATCCCTGCCTTCATCAGAAAGGGTAAAATCGCTTCGGAAACCGATCCTTCTGATGGCCACATCCCTTGAGGTCTTTTGCCAAAATAGCCTCTATACTTCTCTACCGCACTTTCAATCTGCCAAGTTAAATCTTCAGGAAATTGAATGCGCTGTGAAGGAAGAGGTATATTGGGGAGGGCTTCGCGACTTGCATCAGAATCTAAAATTAAGGGCATAATCGGATGGTAATAAGGGGTTACGCTTATTTCAATTTGGCCTGTCTCCTCTAATGCTTTGTATTTGGGAAGAATTTGTTTTAAAATTTCGATCTGTTTTTCCAGAACCAAATTCTTCTCTTCTTCGGTAAAACGCTTGCCTTTATTAACTAACTCCTTCAACTCAGGGATATGCTCTTTAAAATAGGGGTCAAACCAAGAGAGATTAAACCAAGTGATTAGGTCGCGAAAGTCCTGGAGAGTAAAATTCTTTAAAGCGCGGGAAACATCGCGGGAATTCAAGAATTCTCCCCGTTTGTTAAGTAATTCACTGTAACGGGGATAGGGCTTAAGCATGGTGTGCCAGTTAAGGGTGAAAAATTTGGAGAGAATAAAGATTTTGTCTTCGGTAGTTAACTCCTCGGCGTTTTTGCGGGAAATTTCTAAATAAACATCTTTAACCGTTCCTTGGGTATAACCTTCAAGCTGGTCAATCAACGAAGGCACTAAATTGAAATTGGCTTTAATCTTGGGGTAGCGCTCCAGTATAATAAGCATATCCAAGTAATCCTTAATTCCATGAAGTCTTACCCAAGGAAGGTAAACTTCACCGGTCAAGAGGTTCCGGTAGTAAGGTTGATGCATGTGCCAGAGAAAAGCCAAATAAAGCATCTCCCCTCCAAAAAGGGTCAGTTATTAAAAGGGGTCATTATTAAAAGGGGTCATTAAAAGGGGTCAGACCCCTTTTAATTTTTTCGATAAAGCTGGCTGTGGCAAGAAAACGTTGATATTTAAGATGCTTCTTTAACCAGTCTTCTTTTCTATCTAGTTCCTTAATTCCTTCCAACACAAACAATTTATAGGCAACTCTTTTCTCTTCTTCGTCTTTGAAATTAAATAAATCTAAAATGAAATTTGTATCTACTAATAAATCTCTTTTCTCTCCAGTATAAATATTAAAACTTGTCCATTTATAAGCTTCGGGAGATTTAGCCAACCCTGCTTTTACAGGGTTTAAATGAAGATAACGAGAAAGTTCTAAAAGATAAGATTCCTTCTCTACTAAGATACTTTTAAACCTCCCTTGAAATAAATGACCGACGCGATTATATTTCTTGTTGAAATATATTGCGTAACTTCCTCCAATAAATTTCATAATTTCAGAAATAGGGTTTTCGTTGGGAGTTTCAAGAATAAGGTGAATATGATTAGGCATTAACACATACCCATAAACAAGAACACCAAATTCTTTCTTTGCCTCTAAAAGAAGTTTAAGGTAATGCCAGTAATCCTTATCATCTAAGAAAATCTCTTGTTGGTTATTACCTCTTTGAATAATATGAAATACTGCGCCTGGAAAATATACACGTGGTGCACGAGGCATAGATATTATTATAAAAAATAAAAAGCAAAAATTGCAAGTGAAAAATCAACTAAAAAAGGGACAGGCAAAAAGGGGTCTGGCCCCTTTTAAACAAGAACCCCGCCCTCATTGTACTTGGGGGCGGGGTCTTTTTAAAACCACCAGAGAAGCTAAACCCGCTTAGAAGACCACCTTGACCGAACCGATGATGGAAGTAGCGGTATCATCGTTGGCTTTCTCACCATTACCGTCCTTACCCTTAAGTGCCTTACCCGGGAAGAACCAACCAGCAGTTAAACCAAAACTCACATCTTCAGTATAGTTGTAGGTCAGGCCTAAGTCAATTTCGTCTCCTAAGGCTTTGCTCTTGTTCATATAAACGGTTCCAAGAGTGGTACCTGAATCTGTATATCCATCATACGAACTGTCATCAGCGCTTACCAAGGCCTTGACTAAACGATAGTTGTAGTAATTAGCGGATAAAGTAACATCCTTGATTGGTTTTACCGAACCATAAGCCTTGATAATGGAGGCATTAGAAGTTACCCCATTGTTCACACCGGCAAGGATGTAATCGGCAATAATTCCTTGGGTCTGGTCTTCATACATGGGATTCCATGCCTTGTATTTGCCAGTGGTTACTGCCGGGTCTTGACCCGAACGATAGGAATAACCTAAACCAATGCCCGGGGTATATTCATTATCCCAGACATAACCGCCGTCTAAGTCCAGAGCCCAAGCTCTTTGCTTTCTTTCCGTCCCACCGGCTTCCCGTGCTTTACCAAACTGATAGGCAACTTCACCGGTAAGGGTTAAGCCCTTAACTGGCTCAAGTCCACCACGCAAACCGAGAGTATAAATGTCGCCACTGGGAGATAAACCAGTAAGAGTTGTATCTGTAGATTCGGTATCAGCATCCTTCACAAAAAGGTATCCTTCCACTACCGAATTGTATTGTCCCACATTGTAGGCAACATTTACCCCATAAAGGTCCTCATCTTCTACCCCATTATTAGTAGAACCAGTTTGGTCTACTTCGTTAATCTTGGCGAGGATTAAATCAATAGTAAAGGGTGAATAGTCTAAGGTGGCACGAATGGCATCAAAGGCTTTGCGGGCACTTAAGTCCTCAGCAATGGTCCCATCAAGAGCGGTGGAACCTACTGCCGCATTGGTGTCCGGATCACCCACAACCAGACCTGAACCAAACTTTAAATTCTGACGACCAATGGTTAAGGTCAAAGGACAATAGAGGAACTCTTTTAGGGTGATATAGGCTAAATCTAAATTCATACTTGTGTCATCCGAGCAAGAGTCTTCTACATCCCAGACTCTTTCATTAAGCAACCTGATGGTTGCTCCGACATTGTCGGTGAGGTCAGCATCAATTCTTACTCTGGCGATGGATGCGTAAAAGGCATTGTCATCATATTCGGATTCGGAGCCATCGCCCTTTCGGCTATCCAAATCATACTCATCGCGGTAGATGCCATAAACGGTAATATCTCCGCTGACCTTAACATTCTGGACTTCAGCAAATGCGGGCAGACAAATTCCGCCGACAATTACTAAAGCCAAAATTAAGGTTAATTTTTTACTCATTTTTTTTCTCCCTCCTATTGTGTTCTCTTACTTAAACCAGATTAATTTTTTTCTGGAAAAATCTTCTGTTTCAACTTATATATCTTTATCACCGTTTGAGAGATAACTTCTTGGCGTTTCTTAGTTTCCCCTCCTTTCCTGCCGGGATTTGAAGTTATCCACGGTGGTAAAGCCCATTACTTAAACTCAAAACTCGAAACCCTAAATCCGAAATTCTTCTAAAAAGAACGAATTTTATTGGTTATAAATATAACAAAAAGACGGGGGGTTGTCAAGAAAAAAATGCATTCTATTTCACCATCTTCATCATATCAAACATCGGTAAGAATAAAGATAAAGCGGTGAAGCCCACAATTACTCCCATAAAGACAATTAAAAGCGGTTCAATGGCAGTAGTAAGGTTCTTTAAGGCGTATTCTACTTCGGTTTCGTAAGAACGGGAAACCTCATTAAGCATATCGGAAATAGAACCGGTTTCTTCGCCTACGGCAATCATCTGCACCATCATCGGCGGAAATTCCTTGTGTTGGCTCATTGGTTTGGCAAGGGATTTTCCTTCGCGTACATCTTCGTGAATCTTGCGGATAATTTTGATCAACACGGAATTGGGTATTCCGCGTTCAACAATCTCTAACGAGCGTAAAATAGGCACACCACTGGCATAGAGGGTAGCGAGCGTCCGCGTAAAGCGGCTTAAGACAATCTTTTTAATTAAATTCCCCATTAAAGGCAAGGAAAGCATTAATTTGTCAGTGGTATAACGACCGATTTCTGTCTTGCGGTAGCGCTTAAGCAGATAGAGCCCGATAAAAACTACCGCCAGCCAGAGAATCCAGAGTTTTTTGGCTAAATTGCTGAACATAAAGAGCAGTTGGGTGGGAAGAGGAAGGGTGATTCCTGCCTGCTGGAAAATAGTAATAAACTTGGGAAAGACAAAGGTGGTAAGAAAGCCCACCACGCCAATGACAATAACGATAATAATTACGGGGTAAGTGAGTGCGGATTTTATTTTAGCACGGGTCTCTTCATCACGTTCCATAATAAAAACAATGCGGTTTAAGACCTCTTCTAAGGTTCCCGTTGCCTCCCCTACTTCAACCATACTTGTATAGAGCTGGTTAAAAATCGCGGGATATTTAGCCAGAGCTTTGGAAAATAAAGAACCTTCTTTGACTAAGCGGGTAATGTCTTTAATGACGGTTTTTAATTTAAGATTCTCGGTCTGCTCACCAATGGTGCTTAAAGCATCAAGAAAGGCAACGCCAGCATGAAGCATAGTCGCCAGTTGACGGGTAAAGACAATGAGGTCGCGGGGTTTGACTTTTTTTAGGAAATTTAAAGAAAAGGAGGGTTGGGTTTTAAAGATAAGCTCTTCTTTCTCTTCAATATCAATGACAAAATAGCCGCTGGCGCTTAAATTCTTAAATAACTGTTCCTGTGAAACCGCCTCAGTAGTTTTTTCGATGAGTTTTCCCTGTTCGTCACGGGCACGGTAGAAATATTTAGGCATTCCCTTTATCTCATTACCTATTTAACCATTTAACTAATCTTACCCAATCACCACTTCTTCCTCCTGAGTAACGCGCAAAACTTCCTCTAAAGTGGTAATGCCGGAAATGGCTTTCCTTATACCATCATCGCGTAAGGTTTCCATTCCTTGTTTGATAGCCACACGGCGAATATCGCGACTGGTGGCTTTAGCCACGACCAGTTCGGCAATTTCTTCATGCATCAACAAAAGTTCAAAAATGCCGGTTCGTCCCAAATAACCGGTCTGGCGACAACTGAGACAACCTTTTCCCCGAAAGAATTTTAAATCTCCCTCTTTCTTAATCCCCAACTGTTCAAATAAAGAAGCAGGAGGTTTGTACTCTTCTTTGCAATCGGGACAAATCATCCGCACCAAGCGTTGTGCCAAAACGCCAATTACCGAGGAAGAAACCAAAAACGGCTCAACGCCCATATCAATTAAGCGGGTTAAGGCACCGGGAGCGTCGTTGGTGTGTAAGGTAGAGAAAACCAGATGCCCGGTAAGAGCGGCGTGAACCGCAATCTCAGCGGTCTCTTTATCGCGAATCTCACCCACCATAATGATGTTTGGGTCTTGTCTTAAGAAGGCGCGCAAACCAGAAGCAAAGGTAAGCCCGGCTTTGGGATTAATCTGCACCTGATTTACCCCGGGAAGGGGAAATTCAATAGGGTCTTCAATGGTAATAATGTTTTTCTCAATGGAGTTAATTTTGTTTAAGGAAGCATAGAGGGTAGAAGTTTTACCACAACCAGTAGGACCAGTAACGAGAATTATCCCGTGGGGACGGGAAATAAGTTTCTCATACTTTTCCCAAGTCTCGGGCTGAAAGCCGAGTTTGGTTAAATCAACATAGACACGGCTTGTATCAATAATGCGCATCACTACTTTTTCACCGTGTAAAGTAGGAAGCGTTGCCACACGCATATCCACTTCATCACTCCCAATTCTCACCTTGATTCTTCCATCTTGAGGAATCCTTCTCTCGGCAATGTCTAATTTGGACATAATCTTAATCCGCGAAACTACGGGAAGTTCGGTCTCTTTGGGAAGCTTTGCCCCTTCCTGGAGAACCCCATCGACGCGGTAACGCACGCGCACATGCTTTTCGTGGGGTTCAATATGAATGTCGGAAGAGTGGAGTTTTATGCCCGTGGCAAGCACAGTATTTACTAAATTAACAATGGGTGCCTGTTGAGCAGCCTCTTCAATGGCGGTAACATCCTTTTTCTCCTCCTCCAGTTCCACTTCTTCTGCCTTAAACTCGGCTTTCTGTTCTAAATCGCTAATAATCTTATCCACAGGGCTGTAATGGCCATAGTATTTATCAATGGCCTGGATAATCTGACGCTCATAACTGACAAGAGTCTCAATGCGATAGCCGGTCTGCTTTGCCAACTCGTCAATGGCATTGATGTCAAAGGGGTCAGCCATCACAATTTTTAACACGCCGTTTTCAAGTTTTAAGGGAATGAGTTTATATTTAAGGCAGAAATCTTCTTTTACTGCCGAAATTGCTTCCTTATCTATCTTTTCATTATCTAAATCAACGAGGGGAAGATTGAGTTGTTGGGCAAGGGAAATGGCAAGTTGTTTCTCGGTAATAAAACCAGATTTAAGAAGAATCTGGCCTAAACGCGCCCCGCTTTTCTTCTGTTCCTCAAGGGCAGTTTGAAGCTGTTCACGACTAAGGAAACCTTTTTCTAAAAGAATCTCTCCTAATAATTTCTTTTCCATCGCGAAAATGGTTAACTGTGTTATTTAGAAACTAACTGTCTTATTTATATTTATGTGATTATTATAATTTTAAAAAGAATTTCTGTCAAGTAGAAAGCACCAAGAAATTATCTTTTTTTAATAGGAAACTTTATTTTTTAATCCCCCACTTATCCAAAGGCGCTTTCCTTTTGGACTCTTACTAATAATCACTGCTTCCGCGGAAAAGGTTTTTAAAAGTGCGCTTCCCTGTTCTTTTCCTAAAACAAAAATAGCCGTGGCTAAAGCATCAGCAGTAAGGCAGTCAGAAGCAACAACGGTCACACTTAAAACATCGTTTTCTACGGGATATCCAGTACGTGGGTCAATAATGTGGCCGAGTTTCTTTCCCTTAAATTCGCGGAAATTCTCATACTGGCCAGAGGTGGCAATGGCTTTATTTCTTACTTTTAAGGTGGCGATAAGTTTCTCTTTTGCTTGAGGGTCTTGGATGCCGATTTTCCATACTTTAGCTGTTCTTCCTTCACTGAGACAGAAAATATCTCCTCCCAAATTGACCAAGGCATTTTTTATTTCCTCTTTTTTTAAAACGGCAACTGCTCTATCCACAATGTATCCCTTGGCAAGTCCACCCAAATCAATCTTCATTGAGGGATTTTTTAAAATAACACTTCCTGTATCCTCTGCCAAGATAATTTTATCTTGCCCCACAAGAGCAAGTGTTTCTTTAATTAATTCCCCAGACGGTGGAGAAAAACTCTCTTTCTCTTTTTGATAGAATCCCCAGATTGCCAATAAAGGAGCAACCGTAACCTCAAAGGCACCTTGGGTTTTTTGAGAGATTTCCTTGGCTTTTTTAAGCACCTCAAGTGTTTCTTTCTTTACGCCTACCGGCTTGCCTTGGGCATTATTGAGGAAACTGATATCGGATTCGGCTTTAAAAAAGGAAAGGATCTCTTCTAAATTTTTTATCTCTCTGAAGGCTTTATCTATCCCCTTTTTACAGGAATCTTTTTCACCAAAACAGGTAATTTCGCCAAAAGTTCCTAAAACCATCTCCTCTCTCTTAAAAACCTCTTTTTGGGGAGAACACCCAGAGAGAAAAAGAGAAATAAGAAAAAAAAGTATGCTCATTTCAATTTACTGAGATGAAAAGAGAGGTTCTCCAGTTCCATCGACAAATCTACATTTCTCAAGATAATCGCCGAGGAGAGATTTATCCTTACCGGAGCAAAATTGAGAATTGCTTTTATCCCTGCCTTTACCGCTTTTTCGGCGGTCTCCTGAGCGTAATCAGCAGGCACAGCGAGTATCGCGATATCAAATTTCTCTTCTTTAGCAGAGTTGATTAAATTCTTGATATTCTCAATCTTTATCCCGTTAAGCTTCTTTCCAATTTTCCTCGGGTCGGCATCAAAAACCGCTTTGATGAAAAATCCCCGTTCACGAAAACCGCGGTAAGAAAAAAGGGCTCTACCCAAATTCCCTGCTCCGATTAAAGCCACTTTCCAGCGATGGGTATCAATGCCTAAAATCTTACGAATATTCTTTACAAGGATATTGGTGCGATAACCCAATCTACTTTTACCAAATTTACCAAAATAACTTAGATCGCGCCTTATCTGATGGGAACTTATCCCCGTCTTAACACTTAAGACAAAAGAGGAAATGTATTCTTTTCCTTCTTTTTCCAGACGCTCTAAGGCGCGCAAGTATAAAGAAAGTCTATAGATGGTCGTTTGAGGAATAGTGTGTTTAGGCATAAGGAAACGTTACTCTTTGAGAAAAGCAAAGATTTTATCAATGTCTATATACCGCTCAATAAGATTTCTTACCTGTTTAATCTTTTCTTTATCTTCAGGTCTTAACTTTACGGTTAGGTCGTGAATCCGAGAGGCAACCGCATAGGTATCTTCAGGAGAAATCAACAGAGGAATCTTTGCCAGACGCAGAAGTCTCAAGATTCTCCGATGGGGCATAAGGTTTCCCGTAAGAAGCACTCCAGAAATGACCTTTCCCCGCTCTCTACCAGTAAGATGAAAACTCATCGCCGAGAGGATAATGTCTTCACGGTCACCGGGAGTAATAATCAAAGAACCATCCTCAAAGTAATTTAACGCCTCATGGGGTTCCATTGCTCCCACCACAATCTTTTTGACCAAATTGTCCAGATTGCCCGAGGAATTTAAGAATTTTAGGCGCAGTTCTTCAGCAATCTGGCGCACTGTGGGAGCGGTAAGCATTTTGTTGTAGGGAACAACTCCCAAAAGTTCAATTCCTTTCTTTCGCAATCCCAGACTGACTAAACGGCGCACCTTTTTATATTTTTCGCGCAGAACCTTGTTTATTACCACTCCCAGAATTTCAATTCCCTCGCGTTCAAAAAGGGCGTTATTCAAGAGAATTTCATCAATGGGCTTACCCACACCGCCAGAAGAAATGAGAATGACCGGCGCTTCCAACATCTTCGCCACCCGAGCATTGGAAAGGTCAAAACAAGAACCCACCCCGGCGTGGCCTGTGCCCTCAATGATTATTAAGTCATTATCTTGATCTTGGGATAATTTTTCAAAAGCTCTAAAAATTCTTTTCTCTAAACTCTCTTTTTTCCCACGTAAAATGTAGCGCTCAGTAAAACCCCGTTCTACCGCAATAGGATTCATATCTTTGATACAACAGCGATAGCCAAACACTTTCTCCATAAGCACCGAATCTTCATCCACTTTATATCCATCTTCTAAAAGGTAGCGCTGACCTACGGGTTTAATAAACCCAATCTTCTTGAATCTCCTTCTTAAAGCAGAAATAAGTCCCAAGGCAATGGTCGTCTTACCATCGTTCTGCATGGTAGCAGCAATAAATAAGCGTTTTACATTTCTTTTATCTTTAGCCATCAATTAACCTTTAAATTATAACTTGATTCAAGGGTTTTTATTAAAGCAAAAAGCACGCTATTAACGGGGGTGGGAATGTTTAGTCTTCTTCCTTCCCGCACCAGCACACCGTTGATAAAATCAATCTCTGTTCTCCTCTGATGCAAAACATCTTGAAGCATCGAGGAGATGTTTGAGTAAGTCTTTTTACACACCTCCTCTACTTCTTTAAACGGTTGGCTGTAAAATAAACGGATTTTCTTTTTTTTCACAATGCGATAAGCCTCACCAACAACCTCTTGCATTATCTGGCGGGTAAAAGGAAAATCTAAAAGCCTTCCATTGGGCAATTTGGTAATCGCCGTTAAGGGATTGATTGCGGAATTGATGATTAACTTTGACCAGAGAAGGCTTTCAACATTTGTGGTCAATTTGGTTTTAAAACCTGCCTTATGGAAAGCATCTACAATCTGCTCTAATTTTACTTTTTGATACTTGCTCTTTACTATCGGACCGATGATTGTTTCTCCTTTTCCCGCATGGCGAATATGTCCGATATCCATAAAAGTTGCTCCTTGGGCGGTAACGCCGGCGAGAATTTGCGGGCAGGGAACATATTGGGAAATTGTCTCCACATTACCCAAACCATTCTGTAAAGTAAGCACGAAAGTTTGGGGAGAGAGAAAGTAATAAATATTTCTTATGGCGAATTCGGTAGCGTAAGCTTTGGTAGCAATGAGCACCAAATCTGCCTCTTTAACAATTTTGGGGATATGTGTTACCTTTATCTTATTTATTCTAAAATTGCTTAAACCCTCAACCCGAATACCCTTCTTTGCAAAAACCGCTGTTCTCTTTTTATCCTTATCCAGAAAGCAAACCTCTTCACCTGCCTTTAAGAAGAAAGCACCAAATAGACAACCTATGGCACCCGGACCGACAATCACTATTTTCATATCTGGGTAGAGTCAGGGATTAACGCATTTTTGGGAATAATCACGATGCCATCGCGAATATAGTAGTTTTCACTATCAAAATGTTTTATGCCTTCGAGGTTCTTGATAACTACTCTTTTACCAATGCGGGCATTTTTATCCACGATAACCCTCTCTAAAACCGAACCCTCTCCGATACCCAAGGGAATAATTCCCCGGCTACTCTCTCTTTCATAATAATCTGCACCCATTACAATCGATTCTTTAAGCGTTACTTTCTTATTGATTACGCTACGCAGTCCGATAACTGATTTCTCAATGTGTGCTCCCTGGATTAAACAGCCTTCGGTAATGAGAGAATTTACAATTTGAGAGTCTATAATTTTTGCCGGCGGAAGAAAACGGGGATGGGTAAAAACTTTTCTTTCTTCAGAGAAGAAATCAAATTTGGGATTTACTTCAGTAAGGGCGATGTTTTCTTCATAAAATGACTTTATCGTTCCGATGTCTCGCCAGTAACCGTCAAAAATAAAACCGTATGCCTTATATCTTTTTATCGCTTCGGGTATAACCTGCATACCAAAATCCACGGCGCTTGTATAGGCAAGAATCTTTTTTAAAACGTCTGCTTTAAAAACATAAACTCCCATAGAGGCAAGATAAAAATCCTTATCTTTATCTAAGTTAAACTTTTCTTTCCATTCTCCGCAGAGACTCATACTCTTGGGCATTTCTTTGCGCGAAGGTTTCTCTTTGAACTCGCTTAAGCGCATCTGCTTATCAAGTTTAATAATTCCAAACTCCTCTATGATATGGGCAGGAATAATTACTGTGGAAACGGTAAAGTCAGCGTTTTTCTCACGGTGAAAGGCGATTATCTCGTGATAATCCATCTTGTAGAGATGGTCACCGGAAAGAATGAGCACATCATCATTGTCTTCCAGATTGAGATGGTTTATATTCTTTTTTACAGCATCGGCAGTCCCCTGAAACCATTCTCTATTTTGGATGGTCTGTTCAGCAGCAAGAATCTCGACAAAGGTCTGGGTAAAATAGTCAAAGCGGTAGGTGTGATTAATATGGTGATTTAAGGAAGCGGAATTGAACTGGGTAAGCACAAAGATATTGCGGATATTGGAGTTGATACAGTTACTTAAGGAAATGTCAATAAGCCGATATTTACCAGCAATGGGAACTGCGGGCTTTGAACGGTCACGGGTTAGGGGAAAAAGTCTTTTCCCTTGTCCTCCTCCTAAAATTAATGCTTTTACTCTTCTCATTTTCCGCCTATTTTGAGGTCTATTTTTTTGGTACGAATTTTCGCGCATTCCCAAGCATATTCATAGAGATGAAGCCCTTTGGAACAGGCAATAATCTCTCCGTTCTCTACCCCGATTTCCTGCGCCATATATTGCTTAACCAGTTCCAAACCGCCCAGATTAGAAGGAAATCCTCCCCAGAGATCCCAAGAACGAAAGTAGAGCATAAAATGCAACTTTCCATAACGCAGGCGGGTATCAATGAGCCGTAAACAAGGTGGGTCGAGGAGTTTTATATCTGAAGGCATTCCAATTTCCATAATCGCCTGATTCGTGCCTTCTCCTTGGGTTTTATAGATATTGATAACCTCTTCTATCTGATTACAATTTAAAGGCATCTCCTTGACCATTCTCTTGCCATTAACCGTTTCTTCAGTTCTTACCTTTGGTTCAACCAGACGTTCTCCATAGGTATAATCCTCGGTTGAGGTCTTGGCACCGGTAAGTAAATAACTCAGATAACTCTGGATATATTCCATACTGGTAGGAGCAGGAATTCCACAACCTTCAGGCATAAGGGGAATAATCTGGTGCTCGGGCTTGCGCACCCTAACTGTAACAAAATCAAATTCTAATCTTCGCTGTCCTTGGTAACTTCCTCGAGTAATCGTGTAGATATAACCCTGCTCTAAAATCTGGGAGAGGCATTGAAACCAGGCGTCGTCTAAATCAAAAGCATCAATGTAAACGGGCTTTAAGAAATCGTTTTGGGACATTACTTTTTAAACTCTAAACTCGAAACTCTAAATTCAAAAGTGGGGTTAATCTCGTTACGCGCAAAACAAACATCACCAGATAACAAACTTTTAGTTTTCTATTCCAACAGTATTTGCCCCAAGATAATTCTTGGGTCGTTAACCTGATAGATATAAAACCAGTTTAATTTTGCCTGAGGGGAGTTATCCAATTCATCAACATCATGAATAGCTGGCGATATTCCAAAAACAACTCCTTTTTCTGGTTCTATCCCGAGAAATTCCCAGAGAATTTTTGCTTCTAAGATGTAGCCGTTTCTCCCTTCTAATTTATGCTCTTTCATGGCGAAATCTATTTTATCCTGAAATTTGTCCTGATGAAACCATTCCCACTTAATGGGCTTTCCTTCAAATCCTGTGGGAGCAAAACCGAATTGAAAATCATCAGGATTTCTAAAAATAAAACCATCATTTTTAGGGTCGATAAAAATTTCAATACAGTCATCTTTATAAATTAAGTTATCGCGCATCCTCCCAATAATTTCATTATCTATCACCTCTGCAGCAATATACAAGGCTTCTTTATCCCACATAAAATAAAATTTTCCTCTTAAGTCAATTTTCGTATCGGTAACATAAAGGTATTCCAGATGCTTCTGGGGAATGAGTTCGACATAATCAACCTCTTTCCATTCTTTGAGATCGGCATCAAGTTTGGGAGGTTTGGCTGTAAATTTCGCCTTCACCTGAGGCAGTTCCCAGACCAAATTTTTTGTCCCTTCTTTAAATCCCGCTTTCTCCAATGCCTTCTTTATAAATTCATTACGCATAAAATAATCCCAAACCATTCCCGAACGGTAATTCTCAATACTTAAAACAATCGCTCCTAAATCAATACCGATTACATCTGAAGCAAACCAGTTTTTGTCTAAATTGAAGGCATCGGAAAATCCATAGATTCCCCAAATTTTCTCTTTGTGTTGGGTATAGAGATTTCTTAAACAGGAAATGGACTCCTGGGGAGTAAACATTAACGAACCACCCGCTGCAGTAGGAGCAATGGTTCCGTCATGTTTGGGTAAATAGATAGAAGGAGGAGCGCCGTAGACATTGTAGCCTTCTGGTCCGTCACAGGCGGTTAACCCCCATGAGTCAGGGCCGTAGGTTTTATACTTATTCATATTATCAATACAAAACTGACGATTGGCTAAAGTGGCATTTACAGAATTCTGAAAATAGTCGCAAATCCCATCGTTTTTGTTGCGAAAATCTATCCAGAGATGAGAATATTGATGCGCAAACAAAGCAGGAAAAGATACCGTAACAAAATCTTTATATTTTCTTATGGGACGCATCCATTCAAACCAATATTCACTGGGTATAGGATGGTTCGGCGAACCAATGGCAAAAAGATAGAGCATCATCGCTTCGGAATAATAACTCCAGCGGTCAACAATAAATCCGGCATCGGGCAAGTGCGCTGGTTTCCAACCCATCGAAAGGGTAGTCCCTCCATTTAACATTTTATCCCATTCCACTTCCCGATAGAGCTCAACTGCTAACTTCTCTACCTCTGTTCCTTTATAAAACTCACCGCAGAATAATGCTCCTGCGAGAAAGAGCGCGGTATCAATGGAAGAAACTTCTGTCTTTCTCAAGGGTTCACCATTATCCATATGCACAAAATGGTAATAAAAGCCGAATTCGCGCTTCATTTTATCTTTGAAAAACTTTAAGGTAGTAAGCACACGGTTGTATGCCTCTTCGTGAGTAAGCCAACCTCTTTTCTCGGCAATGCACAGCGCGGTCAGACCAAACCCTACGGAGGCAATAGAAGAAATCTTATATTCATCTGGTCCAAAGTTGTTAGCGCGGTCTTTGATTAACCCATTTTCGGGATTTGCTTCATACCAGAAAAACTCAAATGCCTTTCTCTGAACAAGGTCTAAAAATTTATCATCTTCTAACTCACTTATATCAGGATATTCTAAGGGAACTACCCGAGAAGCACCTTCCACCAACGTCGTAAAAAGCAAAAAACCCAAAATTAAAGCAAGAAAAAAACTTTTCATCTCTACCTCCTTTTTAAAAAATATTCTTTAAATTTAGGAATGTAATGTTAACACAAAAAATAAAAATATGCAATGGTAAAAATAAAATTATAAAATTAAGAAATTGAGAATTTGAGAATTTAAGCTTTTGCTATGGATACGGATTTCTGCACCTTTCTCAAAATTATCCAAAAGACGAGAAGGCAAGGAATAATGGAGATGGTATAAAGAATACTCTGCTGTAACAACTTTGTTTCCAGACCAAGAAGTATCCAGAAACCTGTAAGCGCATAGTTAGCCACAAAGGCTTTAAAATCGCGTAGATTTAAACCGTAGATATTTTCCGAGGAAACTATTGTTTCGGGATTGATCGCCTCATCCAACTGCTCTCTTAGCCAATCAATTTTTACTGCTTTTTCTTCCAGAAGTTTTTCGATGTCTTTTCTGAGGCAATCTTTATAAGCGGAACAGGAACTACAACAAAGATTCTCCTCACCTTTCTCTGAGCGGAGCCACTTGGTAGAGCAAGAATTCCACAGTTCACATTTAGGACAACAATAAATAGCCATTTCTTGGGAAGTTTAGAAGCTAACTTGCCTTAAGTTTTTCTATTAAAATTATAACATAGTCCTAAAATTTGTCAAGTGCTAAAATAGACGAGAAAGCCCAAGGCTAAAGGAGATCTCATCAATAAAACGCATCTCCAGATTAAGAAAAGTGTTTTGGGAAACTTCTCTATCATAACCAAAAACCACTCCTATCTTCCAGGGTGAGTGAAAGGAACTATTCCCGTTATTATCCCGACGCAAGAGCCTACTGCGGGATAATTTCAGACCCACATAAGGGGTACCAAAGTCATAATCTTTAGAGAAAAGGGCATCAAACTGGTTGTCATCTAATATGGTTTTATACTCAACGGAATTTAACTCTTCATCAGGAGGATGAATACTTATATGATGTGCACCCAAAATTATTTTTGTCTTTTGGTTTTCATTTTCATAAAGTTTAAATCTCAAGCCATAACCCCCTCCCCATCCGGTATCGTAATCAAAGTCGTTGTTATTTACATAATCATTTTTGATAGAGCCAATTCCCAATTTTCCGTCCAAAACAAGTTTATTAAGAATTCCGTAAGCAAGGGTTAAAAACGCCTGATTGCTTTTAAAATCTATCTTATTTACCGCCCCCTTCATTCTGTATTTCTGGATAGAATTAATCGCTAATCCCCACTGGAACTTATTCCTCCCAGGGACAATCGTGCCACAGGTAGGGGCGGCTGATACGCTATTTACGAGAAAGAAAAAAAACAATACTGTCTTAAAGATAAGGAAAAACACGTTTACCTCCTTTCTATGATTTTAAAGTTATTAATTCATAATCTAAACTTCCTAATCCAATATTTTGGGCATATTCTAATTGAATTTCGCATCGTGCAGATTTGGGATGTAACTCTTTAAAAATATCTCTCCCTGCCTTCTCTCTTGCTAAATCCACTCCTGCCTTGTCGACGGCTACAGGGTCAGTAGAAGCTAAAATGCCGATGTCGGGAATAACTAAAGGGTCGTCTTTAGCCATACAATCGCATTCTTTGGTAATATGCACCAGAAAATTAAAAAATGCCTTTCTTTTTACACCTTTTAAAACTGCATAGGCATACTCTATTATCTTCTCACAAAGAATATTGACCTCTTCACCATAGTCAACTTCGATAGCATTAAATTTACAGGCTACCAAACACTCGCCACAACCTAAACATCGTTCTTCTTGGATGAAACAAAAATTCTCTTTCTCGACAATTGCCTTCGTTGGACAGTTTGCGATGCAAAGTTTGCAAAAACGGCAATTCTTAGCGATAACCTTAGGTTTGATATTGGCATGCAGTTGCAATTTTCCCTTACGGGTAGCAAGACCCATTCCCAGATTCTTTAATGTCGCTCCAAAACCGGTAAGCAGATGTCCTGTAAAATGAGCAAGGGAAATTAAATGCTCTATATAAAAAATAAAAGGGGCGATGTGGGCACTTTTAATATGCTTCTTATCTATCTCCAACTCACGACTACTCTCACCCAGAAGACCATCGCCGATAAAAAGTGGACAATTTAATGCCTCCCAGCTAAAACCATGCCCAGAAGCAAGCTCTAAATGGTCTACGGCATTGGTTCTCTTTCCCGGATAAATTACATTGGTATCGGTGAGAAAAGGTTTTGCTCCCTTTTTTTTTAATCTCTCCACAATAATTTTTACCAAACGTGGATCAAGAAAACCCTTATTGTCTTTTTCCCCAAAGGTAAGCTTTATGGCAACCAAGGAATGCTTCTCGGTATCCTCAAGCAATTCACTCTCTTTGATAAGGACTTTTAAAAGATATCCCAAACGCTCTATGTCTTTGCTTTGCTCTGCAGGAATAAAAAAAACAATAGACTTATCCATTTATTCTGGAAAGAAATTTTAGACCTTGATGTATTTATCCCAGTAAAAATAGAGTTCTTTGGTGGCGTATAAATCTCCTAAACAATACCGTGCGATTTCTAAAAATTTCTTCTCCTTAAAGAAATCCTTAACTGTATCGCCGGTGATGCCTTCTTCTTTAGGGCTTTTTATGCCAAAGGCTCTGCACCACATATGTAAACTGAATCTCTTTCTTACTGCTCCGTAAAAAGTAAATAAGTCCAGTAAATCAATGTGTTCTTTGGAGTCATAACGATAAGGCATGAGATTCCGCGTGGGTTTTATTTTGTGAATCGCAGAACGAATCATAATATAAGGACAATCAAAACTTCTCCCGTTAAAGGTAATAAATTGGTCATAGCGCCTTATGGTCTGCCAGAATTGCATAAGGATTTCTTGCTCATCTCCCTGCACAAATTCTACATTGTCTTCAACTAATCTTGTTAATTCTGTCCCCGGTGCTTGGAAATACACTACCCCTTTGTCTGTGTCTGGATTGAGCATGCCAATAGCCACGATTTCACCCGTAAGCGGATAAAAACCCAAAGACTGACGCACTGACTCTTTGTCTTCCTCGGTCTCAGAATATTTAAGCATATACTCCTTGGAGGTCTCATCGAGATTCTCAAAATCTTCTCCGATCGTCTCAATATCAAAAATTACTCTCGTCATAGATAAGCGTATATTAGTTAAAGAGTTAAAGAAAATACCAAAAATTATCTCTCCGTTAAGAAATAGAAATCGCTTTCTCCTCTTTCCATCCGATTTATATGCAAAACTTCGGATAATTTACGCTTGGGTACATGGAGCCGACCAAACTTGTCTTTCCAGTATTTTACCGAATCTTTCAATACCTCTAACCTCGGCATCTCATCGCGATAACCTAAAGCAAGCACAGAATCCAAATTTAGATAATCAGGTAAATTAAATAAGGAAGAGATTTTTTCTTTCTGCATCGACTTAATCCAGCAAACTCCTATCCCTAACTCCCAAGCAGTAAGAATAATGTTCTCCACAGCAGCTCCCACATCGTAAGGACTATATTGGGGATTTTCCTTCCTTTTATTGACAAGAATCAAAATATAACTAACCGGCCTTTTATGCTGGGGTGGTGTTCCATAAGGTGAGATATAGCCTGCCCAATTAAGAAAAGGGAAAATGCTTTGGGAAAGTTTTTTCTTGTCTACCACCAGAAATTCCAAAGGTTGCAGATTGGCGGCGGAGGGAGCAAGCCTGCCGGCATTTACCAATTTTCTCAAAATAGAGCGAGGAATTTTCTTGGATTTAAAGCTTCTTATCGTCCTTCTTTGAAGGATACTCCGATATACTGAGGACACGCTTAATTTCCTCCCGCAGTCGTTTTTTATATTCCTCATTAAATGCTTCTTGAAAATCGTATACTCCTTTAAAATCCTCAAGCGAGTCTTCTTCGGTCTTCTTAAGCAACCCCTTATCTATTAAGCTAAAAACTATTTCTCCAAAATCATCGGTTTTTTCTACTCCCCAATCTTCAAGAACACTTTGAGCCAGTGGCCCAAACTGCTCTACTGCATACTCTTTTATCCCCTCCAGAAGTTCTTTCCCCGTAACATGACCGCGCCGATTCAATTTTGTCTGAGTATAGAAAAGCGCCTGAAATAAAAATTCATAGGCAGAAATTTTATAACGGGGATCAACTTTTAGTATCTCTTTAATTTTTTTGTAGAACTCAATATCCATATCTTTTTATAAGCTATTTACTCCCAATCGTCCCATTGCTTTCTTTAACTCTCCCACTGTCCTAAAACATAGCGCATTTATCCCCAACACAAGGGCTGCGGAAACCAAATCCACACGGTCATCAATATAGAGAATCTCCCCAGGCAAACAATTGCTCACTTCTATTGCCTTCTTGTATATCAAAGGATGTGGTTTCCTGAAACCCACCCGATAAGAAAGAATGATCCGGTCAAATTCTCCTACCACCGGGAATTTCTCTTTGATATAAGCAAAATGGGAATAGTTTATGTTAGAAAGCAAAATCAAACGGTATCTCCCCTTCAATTTCTTAACAATCAGCTCTACAGGGGGATTAGCAAAGAAAATCTCATTCCAGATTCTGCGTAATTCAAGATAACCGATGTTTAGTTTTAGAAGTTTCTTAAGGCGGAAAAAGAAATCTTTTGTCTTTATCTTCCCTGTCTCGTAACGGGAAACAATGTTTGAATCAAAAATAAGATTATGAATTTCTTCGTGACTATAGGGACTATACTGAGTAAGTTTCTTTGCCGCGATAGAATGGCTAAATCTAATCAAAACATTTCCCAAGTCAAAAATTATGGTCTTTATCTTCATGGGTGAAATATTATACAAAATGTTGCTTTATTTTGCAAAACTTTTCCAACTGGAAACAATGCGCTCTTTTAGCAAACAAGGAATCTCTGCTTCAAGATAAACCCCCTGAGGGGAATATTCTTCCTTAATGACCCTTCCTTCTCGATGGATAAGTGAAATAAATTTTGCTTCTTTTAAAGGAAGAAATATTTTTAGAGAAACCAATCGGGATTTAAGGATAGTGGTGATTTTATTTATAAGCAGTTCTAATCCCATCCCATACAACGCAGAAACTGCTACCGCATTTTCATAACGTGAAAGCTTATTCTCAAGAACTTCCTTATTCTCCAATCTGTCTATCTTATTCAGAGCAGTAATAATCGGCTTGCCTATTGCTTCCAATTCTGACAGAACTTCATAAACCGCTTCTTTCTTTTTTTGCGCCAGCGGGTCAGAAATATCCAGAACATGTAAGAGAATATCTGCTTCTTTTACCTCCTCTAAAGTGGATTTGAATGCTTCAATGAGTCCATGGGGAAGCTTATGAAGGAACCCCACTGTATCTATAAAGAGAATCCTTTGTTTATCCGGTAAAATGTATCTTCGGGAAACTGCATCAAGAGTGCTGAATAAACTATTCTGCACCAATTCCTGGGAGGCAGTAAGGGTATTGAGAAGAGTGGTTTTACCAGCATTGGTATAACCAATGATCGCTACAAGGGGAATATCAAGCTCTTTTCTTTTCTTTCTCAACGTATCTCTTCTTGATTTTATCAGCTCTAAATCATTTTTCAATTTGGCAATGCGTTTCCTAATCCTCCTTCGGTCAACCTCCAACTTTTGTTCACCCGGTCCACGTGTTCCAATGCCCCCTCCCAAACGGGAAAGCATAATCCCTTTACCCGTAAGACGAGGATAAAGATATTCTAACTGCGCCAGTTCCACCTGAATCTTGCCTTCCATACTCCGCGCATGACGAGCAAATATATCAAGAATTAACTGTGTCCTATCAATAGTTTTAACCTGAATAATCTCTTCAAGGTTTCTCTGCTGGGTACTAGAAAGATTATCGCTAAATATAACCACCTCTGCACCGTTTCTTTGAGCACTAATGGCAATCTCTTGAACCTTACCCCGTCCAATAAAATAGGCAGGATGTGGTTTTTTTATCTCCACGGTTATTTTTTCTAACACCTCGCCACCTGAAGACAAAGTTAACTCTTCCAATTCCTGGGCATCATCCTCAAGATCCCAGCCTTTTTTTTCCTGTTTTAGATGGGTAATTACTAAAATTGCTCGTTCCATATAGAAGTATGGTTAAATGGTTAAATGAGAAAATTGTTTTATTTCGTTGGCTAATTCTTTGGCCAAGGTATTTATATCAACAGAATTATCCAGGTTAATCCATTTAATCCGCTTATCCCGAAGAAACCAAGTAAGCTGGCGTTTAGCAAATTGCCGCGTATGGCGTTTTAATAACTCTTTTGCCTCATCAAGAGTAATTTTCCCTTCTAAAAAAGCGGTTATTTCTCTATAACCCAAGCACTGTTGAGCGATAGGCGTAATCTTTATGTTTTTCAACCTCTCTATCTCAGGAAGTAACCCTCTTGCAAACATCATTTCCACTCTCTCATCTATAATTTGATAGAGTTCTTTCTTCGGACGGATTAAACCATAGATAACGGTCTTGTAGTGTGAAAAAAGACCGGTGGTGTGTCTTCGTAATACGGAAATAGGCATTCCTGTGAGATAATATACTTCCAGGGCTCTTATTATTCGCCTTAAATCATGAGAATGAATCTTTTCCGCTGTGGCGGGGTCTATTTTTTTTAATCGCTCATAGAGAAATTCATTACCCCTCTCACTAGCCTCTTTATATAAACTCTCGCGCAAAGCTGTATCCTTGGATGGCCCGTTAAAGATACCATCTAACAATGCCTTAAAATACAGACCACTTCCTCCTACAATAAGCGGAATTCTTCCGTTATTGATTATCCCTTCTATAATCTTTAAAGCGTCACGGCGGTAATCCGCTACCGAATATTCGCACCGGGGGGAAACCACATCAAGCATATGATGCTTTACAATCTCTCTTTCTGCGATAGTGGGTTTAGAAGTAGCAATATCCATACCTGAATAGATTTGCATCGAGTCACAAGAAACTATCTGGGCATCAATAAGGGGAGCAAGTGCTAAAGCTAAAGCAGTCTTACCTACCGCAGTAGGACCAACTAAAAAAACAAGGAGAGCCATTTTATATTTTTATGTCAAGGATAGAGATAAGGGGTGTATCCAGCTTTAATCAGTCTCTTCCGTGTATTTTCACACTCGGAACGATTTAAGAACTTGCCTACGCGCACCCGGTAATAAACCTGTCCCGATTTTGCAATTCCAGAGAGATACGCAGGAAAATCCTGGGCATTTAGCTCCTCAACCAACTTGTTTGCATTTTCTTTATTAAGGAAAGAACCCACCTGAAGAGTGAAGAAAAACTCATTATTGGAAATTATATCCCGGGATAATTTTGCTTCCAAGGAATGGGGAAACACGGATTTTATTTTCTCATAAAGTTTTTTTGCCTCCTCCCATAGCCCTTGTTTACGTTTTGTTTCTGCAAGTTTAAAGTAGGCTAAACTTAAAAGAGGAGATTTTTTATTTTTTTCTATAAAATTCTGATAAAACTCTGCGGCTTTAGTAAAATCATGCTCGATGAAGAAAGAATCTCCCAAAGCAAGTTTGGCATAATCCCTCCACTCACTCTGGGCATATTTTTCCAGCAAAAAGTTAAAATTATTGCGTGCAAGAATAGAATCGCCTATCTGAAGATAACTCATTCCTAAGAGATAATAAAAATCGGCACTGAGTTTATCACGCGTACCTTTACTCCCCAATCCTTCAGAAGTATTGATTACCTTATGATAATCACCTTTAAGAAAACTTTCCCAAAGATAATCAAAATCCTCTCCCCAAGAAAAATCTCTCCACAATAAAACAAAAATCATCAAACACAGAAGAATAATTATTAATCTAAAAAAGCGCTTGTTTCGGTAGCTATTTCTACTTTGCCTCTGCTTTATCATTTTTATTTAGGGATATTCTCTTCTGCAATTCCAATACCAATCTATGTCTTCTCACTTTCTCCTCTTTAGAAACATCGTCAGGCAATTTTTCTGCCTCGGTATAGGGGCGAGGAGAATATTTAAAAATAAAACCTGCATTAAATTCTATCTCTTTAACTAAATTGTAAGTTTCCTGAAAATCCTCTTTACTCTCTGTGGGAAAACCCACAATAATATCGGTGGTTAATATGCCATTTTTAACAATTTTACGATAATTATCTACTAAATCCAAATATAATTTTCGGGTATAACCTCTATTCATTAATTTTAGGATTCTATCCGAACCCGACTGCACTGGTAGGTGTAGGTACTTCTTTAACTTTTCTAAATCTTGCATTGCCTTAAATAGTTCTAAAGTTGTGTCTTTAGGGTGTGAGGTAACAAAGCTGAATTCTTTCAATCCTTTAACAGCATTAACCATATTAACGAATTTAACGAAATTAACGCCATTATATTGATAGGCGTTTACATTCTGACCTAAAAGAGTAACCTTTGTTATACCTTTATCTATTGCTTTTTCTATTTCCTTGATGATATCTGCATAGTTCCGATTTCTTAGAGGGCCTCGAACATAGGGCACAATACAATAGGAACAATAATGGGAACAACCTTCGGAGATAATCACATAAGTATGCTCTTTATCCTCATAAAATCCGCTGTGGTATATTTCCTCAGGACGAATGTTTCCACCGGTCTCCCAGATTTTAGTAGCGTATAGCGGCCAGCGCATAGCGGATAGTTTACTGATTATTTCGGGAATTTTGTGGATATCAGATGGACCCACTACAAAATCTACCTGCGGAACACGCTCAAAAATTTTCTCTTTATATACCTGTGCCATACAACCGACAAGACCAATCATCGGGGAATTTCGCTTTTTTTTAAACTTCCCTATTTCTGACCATACTTTGTCTTCCGCATGTTGACGCACAGAACAGGTGTTAAATATGATAATATCGGCTTGCTGGGGGTTAGTGGTGAGCGTATAGTTGTTAGCGGTTAGTAAACCGGCAATCACCTCAGAATCGCGCACATTCATCTGACAGCCGAAAGTGCGGACAAAAACTTTTTCATTTTTAACCATTAATCGGTCAATATTTCTAATATTTCTTTTTCTTTAACTTCTTGCAACCCCTTTATAATCTTCTTTTGCCATTTCGGAATCATGGAATTAAAAATCCGTTGAATAATTGCTATATCTCCTTTACGTATCAAGGCCTTTAAAATATCAATGGCAGCGTTTCTATCTTTTATCGCTTTTTCTTCCCTGAGTCTGCGCTGGAAGATTATTAATTTATGAAGAGCGAAATTGGCGGGATGTGGCATTGAGATAGTAAAATCTTCAACTTTTATTTTAATTATATTATCAGTGAGTAGGTTCAAAAATCTTAGCGCCACTGCATTTATACCCAACTTTGTTAGCGGAACCGGCTTGTCCGTGCCTTTCCCCCTTTCCGGAACCAAGAACTCAAGCATTAAGTCAGGATGGTCAAGTTTGACATAACCCTCGCGCCCTTTTAGAATCGTTACAAAACCTAAATCCTTTAGAAGCTCGGGAATATTTACGGTATGTTTTATTTTTGCTGGCTTAGCGATTAAAAAATCGATGTCTCTGGTTCGTATGGCGGCTTGTTCTATGTAAGGCACATTACTAAAATATTCTTTATAAAAATATATACACCAACTACCTATAAGAATTAAGTCGTCTAAGATACCCTCTTTATGAAATCTTCTTAAAATTTCAAGACATAAATCAAATTGCTTCTTTTCCACGCAATGAACTCCTTAAGAATCTTATTTGCTTTTTGACTTGGGACAATAATTTCTTGTATTTTGCCCGCAACTCTTTGGCTTCGTCATACTTCTTTTTCTCTTCTTCGGATATTTTTCCCTTGTAGATATACTTTACCTTCTTACCTATTCTCTTTACCAGATAATAATACTCGTGACCTCTTATCTTTCTTATCGCAAGACATCCTTTAGGTAATCTACCCAATACCTCTTCATACTCCTTTCTCATCCGAAGCGAATTTTCAAGTTCTTCTGCTAAGACCCCTTTTATTATACCTCGCATAAACCCTCCCATTACCCAACAAACTACATAACAATATAACTTGTTGGGTAACAAATGTCAAGGAAATAATTACCTAACAAATATTAATATTACATATCCTGTTGGGTAACAGACTAAAAGTTGATACCTACCAAACAGATGTCAACTTTATACAACATTATGCCATATTTCAAAAAAAATCACTTATTAATAACAGTGTTTCGTAATCCTTTTATTCTAAGGCACTTATCTTGCGTAATGTTTCAAGCACCATCCCGAACCACTGTAACGTTCAGTCAGCCGAAAGTGCAGGTAAATAGACTTTTTTTGTTTTAATTTCTGACATTACTCTTTTCTAATGTGCTGGGTGGAAAAAACCTTCTGTAAGATTAACCAAATTTCATGTTCGTCTATCGCCTTTAAAATAGAATCCCTTATCTGTTCATCACTTATTGTTCTTGCGATAGCACCTAATATCTGTACCTGAGAATCATCGTCATCACTGGGAGTCAATATTAAAAAAATAAAACGGACAAGCTTGCCGTCCGGGGTATCCCATTCAATACCATCAACCGAACGTCCAAAGTAGACCAATGGTCGTTTAATTGCCGAGAGTCGCGCGTGAGGAACAGCCAAACCCTCCTCCATCCCCGTACCCATTTCATTCTCACGCTTCATTACTGCTTCATAAATAGTTTCTGAATCGGGCATATCATCCTGACTATCGGCAAGCCTACATAAATCCTTAATTGCTTTACTTTTGTCATCTTGTTTAATAGACCCAATTATGCCTCTTGCAGAAAAATATTCAAGAATGCTTATTTCTTTCCGCTTCTTTATCGCGTAGCTAAACCAAGGCCCGAGGATAACAGAAGATATTACTGCACCAAAAACAATAGCTACAAATACCGGCTGGCTGATAAGGTTGTATTCTAAAGCAAGCAAAGCCACAACGATTTCCATCGCTCCGCCGGGTGTATGGGCAATCGCTATAGCAAGTCTATTCGTCTTGGGTAGTTTTGTAAAATTAACCCCAATCCATGCCCCCAGAAATCTTCCGCCAATACCAATAATGCTAATAAACAGAACAAGAAAAATATCAAAACTTTTTAGAAAATCGACTTTTAAACCAATATTTACGAAAAATAACGGAACGAATATGGCATAGACCATTTGAGAGATAACTTGCCGGACGTTTTCCGATAGCGCGCGTGAACCGCCGGCCATAATTCCTGCAATAAAAAATCCAAACAATGCGTGAATGCCAATCTTCTGAGTTATGGCTCCACAAAAGGCACCGAGCAAACAGATGAAAGTCAAGGGTATTCCCGGTTGAGGCATCTGAGCAGACTTTATACCTGTGATTATTTTATCAACGGTTTTTCTCCCAATAGAAAGGCAAATGACTGTAAAGATAATCGTTGTGCCAGCAATTGCTAAGACCTTTATAATATCCAAATTAGCCTGCGTAAATACTCCGAGCACTAAGGTAAAGAACAACCATCCGATAAAGTCATTTACCGATAATGCCGACATTATCAAAAACCCCAGATCGGTTTTTGAAAGCTTCAAATCATGTAATGCTCTTACCGCAATCGGTAAAGCACTGATGGTCATCACTGTTGCCATAAACATAGCGAAAATAAACCTTTGCTCTGGATTTACCAAATATGAATCAAGGAGGAAAAAACAGGGTATAAATGCAATAACCATCGGTATGATAATATCGGATATTGCTATCTTCAAAGCATCTCCTCGCTGTCTCCAAGCAGAGGTAAAATCGATTTCAAGCCCCGCTTCTAAAAGCAGGAATAGGACTCCAAGCCAAGCTACGGTTTCAAACATATTATGTTGTGTAACATCCTGAGGAAAAATAATTTGATGCCAAGTAGGAGCCAATCTACCCAGAATCGTAGGCCCTAAAAAAACTCCTACTAAAAGTTCTGCGGTTAAAGGCGGTTGCTTCCACCTGCGAAATAATTCACCCAATCCTCTGGCAAGACCAAGGAGAATAACAATTTGGACTAAAAATACGAAGATATTATGTTCACTTAGATAATGCATTATCTTATGTTTTTCTACAAAATAACTTACTCTATCGCAAACTATCTTCTCTCCACCAAAGAGAACCGGTGAATAAGCACAGAAACTCTATCTACCCTTACTCGTGTCCCTCGTTTCTAATAATGCCCGAGGGAAAGGCTCTAAGAATGTTTGTTGACTGATGTATGATGTGTTATGTCTGAGCGCATATGCATGCAGAATGCTCAGTGGAACACTTAAAGGAATCTGTTCCCTTCTATATTCTTCCAAGGTATTAAGAAAAAAACGTTTTTCTTCGGGTTTGAGAACTTTTGTAAAATAACCTAAACCGTGCATTAAAACATTGACCGCTGCGCTAAAGGTAGGTTTTTTGTTTAAAGCTCTGTAAAGTGCTTCTTGGTAATTTTTAAAAACTCGCTGTGGTAGGTTCTTTTGCCTATTAGCTACGATATTACCCATAAGTTTTAGCTCTTTCTGACTATACATCATTAATAAGAATTTATTCTCGGTATGGAACTGCACCAAATTTTTTATTTTAAATCCGCTTGACATATTCCTAAACCGCGCAAACGTAAATATCCTCGTTAAAAAATGCTCTCTGATTCCCAAATTGGTAAGTCGGGCTTCAGTTTCAATCGCGGAATGAGGAAAATGGTTCAAAACCGCCTTACCGAAGAATCCTGATGATTTCTTAAACGAAGCCGAGGAATCAAGACTTGGATACACCTTAACTTCTTTTATGCCACATGATGGAGAACGGTCTTTTAAGATAAATCCATCTATCTCCTCTAATGATCCCAGATAATCCAGAGAAAATTCATTCATTTCACGAGTCACATCTCTTCCAGTGTTAAGCTGCATCAAACGGTATACATCTTTTTTAAACACGATTCGTATCGGGTCTCTGGGAACTCCTAAACCAATCTCACATTCAGGGCACGTAGTGGTATAGGACACAAAAGGTTTTAATTTTTCAACAAAGATATCGGGAATGATTTCTCCGTTCCAACGGCAATTGGCAAAACCGAGACATTTACTGATAAAGATATTTGGTTTTGGAAAAGAGCTTCGCATTATATCCTCCTACTATCATAAGCCCAATGAAGTAGTACCTGGCGTTGTTTCAGTCTGCATAAGCGCCTGCTCTTTCCGCAATTTTTCTTTATCTGAGCAATATGTCTTTTTATAGCTTTCCATCTTTTAATCTGACGCCTATCTTCTTCGGGAATTCTCCTGCCCATATAATACCGACAGTACCACTGGAACCATCCCCGGGGGTCATCTTTATAGATCCATCCTTTCTTTCTCCACACTGAAAGCGGTTGGCTGGCATTTACACCAAAATAATTCAATTTTGGGTCATGTTTTTCAGGACATAACTTCGCTTTCTTAAACCATGATGCGGGAAATTCATGACGACAGTCGGTCATGTATTTACCGCCAAATACGCCCATCTACAACATCTGTTTTGGAGTAAGTTGAGGTTTAAACTCTTTGTCAAAATTCTTGCCCATCGGCTCAACACGCAAATAACGATATCCTCGCTGCATAAAATCGTTAACCACAACCCATCTCTTTTTCATCTCTTTTTTAACTCTCTAATGCTTTTACGATTTATTCCATATGACCCTTTAGCGAAACTCTCGCTCCGCTAAAATTCTTTATTTAAAATGTTCTACATCTTCAAACGTAAAATCGTCCACGCAATAGTCAAGACAACCCCTATGCCTACTAAGCATCCGGACATCTTACCCATTGAGCTACTTAAAGGAGTCCTTGCCTCTTCAATGCCGTATCTTCTTAAAGTTGATGAGATTCTTCCTTCAAAAAGCCCTGCAATACCATCAGTGATAACATCTCCTACTGCTCCACCCACAACAGCACCTAGCGTTCCTGCAAAGTTTGCACCGATTAGAGCTGCTACCCCTAATAGACTAGTATCAATTGCTCCAAACACTATGTCAGCTCCTATTGACTTTACACTGCGCCCAGAAAATTTTACCCATATCAAAGGCAATAACCCCAACCCAATTAAAACTGGACCCAGCAAACTCTTCTTATAGATAATAAAAGAAACAACAACTACAACCACCACCGACACAATAATAAATGCACCTAAAGACCTAACAATTCCCTCTTTATTCTGAAAATCGTTAGTTTCCATTTACGTCTTTCCCCCTTTCTAAGGATATCTATAAAACAATAAATCTCTTAATGATTAATTTCTATCGTAATATTCCTGGATGATTGTAAAACCCAAATGTAACAACGCATTCATATGACAAGCGTAAGTGCGGATAAACAATTTTTTGACCATGTAAGTTCTAAAAATAATTTTATGGAAGGAAAAGCTTGCGAAAATATCTCTTTAATAAAACTTTATCTTTTTTCCCAGGAAACTTCTCCACTCCACTGGAAGTATCTACTGCGTAGGGACGAACTTTTTTTATGGCTTGAGCAATGTTTTCTGGATTAAGCCCTCCCGAAAGGATTAAAGGACGTTTATTCAAAATTCTTTTCGCTTTTATTGCCAGTCCCCAATCAAAAGTTTTCCCTGTTCCACCATATACTCCGGTAACAAAAGAATCTAATAAATAAGCATCCACATCATAATTAAGCATTTTCTTTAACTCTAATGCACTCCTCATCCTGAAGGCTTTAATCACCCCTACAAATTTTCTTACTTTCTTGCAGAAATCTGGAGATTCTTCACCGTGAAGCTGCACTAAATTCAATCTGCAAAAATTCACGATTTTCTCAATATTCTCCAACTTTTCATTCACAAAAACCCCCACCCTAATGACAAAAGGAGGGAGATTTTTAATAATTGCCTTGGCTTTTTGGGGAGTAATCTGGCGTGGACTTCGCGCAAAAACGAAGCCTAATATATCCGCACCTAAATCTACTGCCTGTTTTGCATCTTCCAAATTGGTTATTCCACAAATCTTAACCTTTATTTTACCCATTAAATAAATTAACCCTCTAACCCTTATCAGCGTCCCATGATTTTCTTAATCTTACCTCCTATATCCTCCGCCGTCATAAATGCTTCCCCAATTAAAACTGCATTTACCCCTAAACTTTTTAAATACATTACATCCTCATAAGAATCAATTCCACTCTCCGATACCACAATCTTCTCCTCAGGAATAAGACGTCTTAAACGAACGGTGGTTTCCAAATCAACTTCAAAAGTAAAGAGATTACGATTGTTAATACCAATTATAAAAATATCTTTAAGGGCTAAAACTTTTTTCAGGTCTTCCTCCGTATGCACCTCTACCATTACCTCTAAAGATAAACTTTTAGCTATTTCGGAAAACCTTTTTAGTTCATCTCCACTCAACAAACAGGCAATGAGTAACACCGCATCAGCTTCATAATAGCGCGATTCATAAATCTGATAAGGATCAATAATAAAATCTTTTCTCAATAGAGGAAGCGAAACAACCTCTTTTATCTCTTTTATGTAAGAAATGGCTCCTTGAAAAAATGGCTCTTCTGTAAGCACCGATAAAGCATCAGCTCCAGAAGCTTCGTAAATCGCGGATATCTCCCGATGATCAAAATCACTGCGTAAAATACCCTTTGATGGTGAGGATTTCTTTAATTCGGCAATAAGGTTTATTCTCGTGGTTTTAGAAATTGCTGATTTAAAATCACGTGGGGCAGGAAGGGAATTTATCTCTTTGAGAATATCTCTTTGAGAAATTAAAGCTTTTCTTTTTTTTATCTCTTCTTGTTTATATTCTATAATTTGACTTAATATGCTTTTGCTACTCATGAGTTGGTATAGCGTATTAAATCTTCCAATTTATTTTTTGCTAATCCTTTTTTAATAACATCCCTTGCCAGATTTACTCCCTCTTCAATATCCTTCACCCTATCTGCAGCATAGAGTCCACAACCGCTATTCAATACCACGATATCATAATAGGGACTTTCCTTACCGTTTAATACCTCTAAAGCTATTTTTTTGTTTGTCTCTAAATCGGGAGTTTTTATCGTATCTAAAGAACTTCTCTTTATCCCCAAATCCCAAGGAACTATGCTATACTCTTCCAAATTTCCTTCACGCCACTCCCAGACCAAAGTCTCCGAATTGGTAGAAACTTCATCCAGCCCATCAAGACCATGCACCACTAAAACATGTTTTGAGCCCAAATCTCCTAAAACCTGAGCAATTTTTCTTCCGAGATTTCTATCATAGACCCCTAAAAGTTGATGGGTTGCACCCGCAGGATTGGTCAAAGGTCCTAAAATGTTAAAGATAGTCCTTATCCCTATTTCTTTACGCACAGGCGTAGCATATTTCATTGCGGGATGAAATTTTGGGGCAAATAAAAACCCGATACCAATTTCCTTTAAGCATAACTCAATTATCTCTTTATCTACCTCGAGATTCACTCCCAAAGCTTCTACTAAATCCGCACTTCCACACTGACTGGAAACCGAACGATTACCGTGTTTTGCTACAGTAACTCCTGCGCCTGCGACAACAAAAGAAGAAACTGTAGAGATATTAAAAGTGCGCAATCCATCTCCTCCGGTTCCACAGGCATCAAAAATAACTGGAGAATCCACTTTAATCCTAATCACAAATTTGCGCATCGTCTCGACAGCACCGCTAATCTCTTCAACCGTCTCTCCTTTCATCCGTAAGGCAGTCAAAAAGGAGGAAATCTGAGTAGGGAGAGCTTCTCCGGTCATAATCTCTTCCATCACCCTCTTCATCTCTTCATTAGTAAGAGATAAATCTTCTATAAGTTTTCCAATCGACTCTCTAATCATTTATCTTGATGAAATTATTTAGGATTTTTTTACCCTCTTTAGTAAGAATGGACTCGGGATGAAACTGAACTCCCCAAAGAGGGTAATCTTTATGCTTTAACCCCATAATTTCTTTCTCTTTTGTCTCGGCAATGATTTCCAGAAGAGCAGGCAAACCCTCTCTTTCTACAATCAAGGAATGATACCTGGTTGCTTCAAAAGGGTTTTCTACTTCCTCAAAAATGTCTGTACCTTTATGATAAATCAATGATGTTTTCCCATGCATCAGTCTTTCTGCCTGAACAACTCTTCCTCCAAAAACTTCACCAATGCATTGATGGCCAAGACAAACTCCTAAAATAGGAATTTTACCTGCGAATTCACGAATTAAATCACAAGATATGCCGGCATCTTCAGGTCTACCCGGACCAGGGGAAATTACAATATGCTTAGGCTTTAACCTCTTAATCTCTTCTAAGGTAATCTTATCATTGCGATAAACCACTAATTCTCCACCCAATTCTCCAAGATACTGAACAAGATTATAGGTAAATGAATCATAATTATCAATCATCAATATCATCTTCTTATCCCCTTTATTTCTTAGGTCTAAATCATCCCTTGTTCTGCCAGTTCTATTGCTCTCAGCATCGCTTTTGCTTTATTTACTGTCTCCTGATACTCCGAATCTGGTTCGGAATCTGCCACAATACCCGCGCCTGCTTGAATGTAGGCTTGACCATCTTTAATAATAATCGTCCGAATGGTAATACAGGAATCTAAATTCCCGGAAAAACTGAAATACCCAACACAACCTGCATAAGGACCACGAGCAATTTCTTCCAATTCAGCAATGATTTCCATCGCTCTAATCTTAGGAGCGCCAGTCACGGTGCCTGCAGGAAAAGTTGCTCTTATTAAATCAAAGATATCTCTATCTTTTTTTAATTTTCCCACGATATTAGAAACAATATGCATCACATGGGAATAGCGCTCAATTACCATAAGTTCAGTTACCTTTACAGTTCCAAATTCACAAACTCTACCCAAATCGTTTCTTCCTAAATCTACAAGCATAATGTGTTCCGCACATTCTTTTTTGCTTTTTAAAAGTTCCTCTTCCAATAACTTATCTTCTTCAAGATTTCCTCCCCTTACCCTGGTCCCGGCTATCGGACGCAATTCTACATTTCCCTCCTCACAACGCACAAATACTTCCGGAGAGGCTCCTACAAGGGAGAAATTCTTAAATTTAAGATAATACATATAGGGAGAGGGGTTTATTGAACGCAATGCCCTATAAACATCAAAACTTTTTGTATTAATTTTGGTAATCAAACGCTGAGAAAGAACCACCTGAATAATCTCTCCTTTTTTTATATATTCCTTTGCCTTATTTACCGCCTGTATAAAATCTTTCTTGGTAAAATTTGAACGAACCTTGAGCAACGAATTTTTTCGGCAATGATGACTTAAAGGCTTGAACGAACTTTTCAGTTTTTTAACCAGCGCTTCTACTTTTGTTACAGTCTTATCATAGATAGCCCCACTATATTTATTATCCTCGATATAAGCATTGACTACTACTTTAATTCTATGCTTGAGATGGTCGAAAATAATCAGACTATCCGCAAGCATGAATAAACAATCGGGAAGGCCAAGGTCATCTTTATTCTGGAGTGGTATATCCTCAAAAAATCTTACCGTATTGTATCCAATATACCCTACCAAACCTCCGGAGAAACGCGGAAGGTCTTCAAGAACAACGAATTGAAACTTCTTCAGCACCTTCTTAATATTCTCTAAAGGGTCTTCCGTTAAGGATTTTACCTTTCTGCCTTTCTCAATAATTTCTACCTCTTTACCCTTGGCGCTGAAAATCAAAGATGCTCCACTTGCTAAAAAAGAGTAACGGGCAATATTCTCTTGTCCCTCCACAGATTCTAATAAAAAAGAATAATCTTCAGTATCAATTTTCATAAAAGCAGAAACAGGTGTCTCTAAATCAGCCAATAACTCACAGTATACGGGAATGAGATTACCTTTTTTGGATAATTTGATAAAATCTTTTTTAGTTGGGTAAACCATGGAATATTCTCTTATCCGTAATTTGAAATTGGTAATCCCTAATTAGAAGTTTTTATTTCTGCTCTTTAACTTTAGGCTTAAATTCTCTGAAGAAGCAGGAACGGTTTCCCGTATGGCAAGCAACCCCTCCCACCTGTTTTATTTTAAACAATAAACAATCACCGTCACAATCATAGAATATCTTTTTAACTATCTGAAAATTCCCCGAAGTTTCTCCCTTCAACCAAAGTTTATTCCTTGAGCGACTCCAAAAATGAGTTTTTCCGGCTTCAATTGTTTTGCTCAAAGAAGACCTGTTCATATAAGCCACCATCAGCACTTCGCCTGTTTTAAAATCTTGAATAACTGCGGGTATAAGCCCTTTTTCATCAAATTTCAATTCTTTGAGAAACGATTTTAATCCTTTTTTTACCTGTATAATCCGTAACTTATTCTGCAATTTTCCTCGCCTCCTTAAAAGTAAATTTTTTCTCGTAGAGTGCCTTTCCGATAATTACACCTATTACCCCCTTATCGGAAATCGCTCTAAGTGCCTGGAGGTCTTCGAGACTTCCCACTCCTCCGGCAACAATAACCTTTATATTTGTCCTTGATAAGAATTCAGAAATATAATCAATTCTTATCCCCTTTAATGTTCCATCTCTTTTAATATCGGTAAGAATAAAAGTGTCCATTCCTAAATTAGTTAAATCTCTAACAAAATCCTCAGGTTTAATTACGGTTTTTTTTGTCCATCCCTCAGTAGCTAAAAAACCATCCTTAATATCTAAACTAACGATAATTTTAGCCGGGCAATCTTCTATTACCGTTTTTAGCCAATCAATATCTTCGCAAGCCCTTGTTCCCATCACGATTCTTTTTACTCCTGCCTCCAAAAGTTGGACAATATCTTCTTTTCTTCTAATGCCTCCTCCCACCTGTACAGGAATCTTTAAATTCTTGACTATTTCCTTAATTAAATCTAAGTTTCGAGGAATCCCTAATAATGCTCCCTCCAGGTCTACAATGTGAAGTATCTCTGCACCCTCTCTTTCCCAAAAAAGCGCCACCTCCAGAGGATTATCAGAATAAAGAGATACTTTATCAAATTCTCCTTTTTCTAAACGAACTACCTTACTTTCTTTAATGTCTATTGCAGGAATTACTAACACCTTTTATATTTTCCCCTTAGTGGAAGGAATTATTCGCTTACGTTCCTCTATTTGTGAAGCCTCATCTAATGCCTTAGCCAACCCTTTAAATATCGCCTCAATAATATGGTGGGTATCCTCGCCATAAAGAATCTGAATATGGAGGTTAATGCCTAAAGTATTAACAAATGCCTTGAGAAACTGTTTAGCATCATTTAAATTGTAGCCTTTTTTCTGTTTATCACGCTGTTGCTCTGGGACTCCAGCAATTATCAGATTCGGCCTTCCGGAAATATCCAAAACAACCTGCACAAGTGTTTCATCCATGGGAATAAAAGAAGAACCAAATCTTCTTATACCTTTCTTATCACCCAAAGCTTTATTAAATGCCTCGGCTAAAGCTATACCAATATCTTCGTTGGTATGATGAATATCCACATCCAAATCTCCTTTTGCCTTAATATCTAAATCAAAAAATCCATGAAAAGAAAATAATTCTAACATATGGTTTAGAAAACCAATACCTGTATCTATTTGGTATCTACCCGTTCCATCTATGTTTAAACGAATAGAAATGTTTGTCTCTTTTGTCTTTCTTCGTAATGAAGCTTTACGCTTTTCCATTATTCTCTCCTTTTTATTCAAATTTATTCAAAATTTATAACCAAATAGCCCTTTTGGAAAGAGATTTATACTTATTTTAGAATCTCACATTTATTGAATTAATATGCTTCTCCATCCTCTCAATCTTGGCAATTGTTTCGATAAGGCCTTTTTCCTTCTCGAGAGCTTTTTTGGAATATATGATCAAGTGAGTTGTCTTCATAAAATCTTCAACCCCCAAAGCAGAAAAGAATCTTGCACTTCCTCCGGTGGGCAATACGTGACTCGGTCCTGCTACATAATCTCCTACCGCCACCGGGCTATAAGGACCAACAAAAACACATCCCGCATTGCGTATCTTCTTGATTATCCGCCGAGGATTCTCTACAAGAATCTCAAGATGCTCCGGAGCAATGCGGTTGGCTAACTCTATCGCTTCATCTAAATTATTGACCAGAATAAGATAACCTGTATCTACTTCTTTTTTTACCAACTTCGCCAGACTTTTAGAAGTAGTAATTAAGAAAGATGTTCCCCCAACGTGTTCTGCTTGTGCCTTCAAATCCGCAACGACGAAAGCCGGATTGCTAAATCTATTTGCAATAATCACCACTTCCGAAGGACCTGCAAGCATATCGATGTCCACATATCCAAAAACCTGACGTTTTGCTTCCGTAACATAAACATTACCTGGTCCAACAATTTTATCCACCTTTTTTATGGTTTTTGTTCCTAAAGCAAGAGCGGCAATTGCTTGAGCTCCTCCCATCTTATAAATTTCTTTAACCTTAAGAAGACTGGCAACCACTAAAATATAAGGGTTTACAAAACCATCTTTGCCAGGAGGAGTAACCAAAACAATCTCCTCCACTCCGGCAATTCTTGCGGGAATAACCGTCATATAAATAGTAGAAATCAGAGGCGCGGTTCCTGCCGGGATGTATATCCCTACTCTCTTAAGCGGAAAGACTTCCTCTCCTAAAATTACTCCTTCATCACTGCGCATGCGCCAGGATTTCTTTATTCTTTTCTTATAAAATCTCTCTACGTTATCAATGATGGCTTTAAGATTAGTTACAAATTCTGGCTGGATATTCTGAAACGCTCCGCTTATCTCTGCCTCAGTAACGCGCATCTGCCGAGAGTTTAATTTTACTCTGTCGAACTTATAGGTATATTTCAGAACCGCCTCGTCTCCATTGTTGCGCACATTGTCAATAATCTTTGTTACTGTCTTCTCCACCCGTTTTTTGCGAAGACAAATACGGTTGATTAATTTCTCCAGCTCTTTACTATAAAGTTTCAAAAGCCTCATTTTTTAAACTCCTTTATCAACTCAGAAACAGTGTCAATATTAATAAAATTAATTTTATCCACATCCTTTGTCCCTGCCTGAGCTAAATCATTCCTTCCTCCACCCGAACCACCAATTAATGAAGAAATCCTCTGGGCTATCTTCCCTGCTTCAAGAACCCCTGTAATTTCTTTCGTCAGCCCAACTAGCACTGTTGCTTTGCCTTCATACAAAGAGGAAAATATTATACAGAGATCCTCTTTAGCCTTTTCTTTCAAAATATCTATATATTTCCTCAATATCTCTACAGGTTCATCAACTCTCTTAAATATTATCTTTACCCATCCCAACTCCTTTGCTTCTTCCATCAATTTTCCTAAATCTATTTTTTCAAAAATCTTTAGTTTTAATTCTTGCGTCTCCTTCTCCAAAGAGGTTAACTTTTCCCGTAAATTATCAATATAATTAGAAACCTCTTCTGCGCTAATTTTATAACGTGAGGAGATTCCCTTTATATGCGCAAACATCTGGCTTATTCTATTATACGCCACTCTTCCCGTTAAGGCTTCTATCCTTCTTACACCTTGAGCAATTGAAGATTCACTGATAATGACAAATAAACCAATTTCTCCAGTGTAATTCACATGCGTCCCCCCGCATAATTCCTTACTATAATCACCGATTTTTACTACCCTTACTTCCTCCTTATATTTTTCTCCGAAGAAAGCCAAAGCCCCACTCCTTTTTGCCTCTTCAATATTTTTAAATTCAAACTCCAGTTTATTATTATTTCTGATAAGTTCATTAACCCTACTTTCTATCCGTCCAAGTTGCTCTTCGCTTATAGCTTTAAAATGGGAAAAGTCAAAACGGAGACGTTCGGATTCTACAAGAGAACCTGACTGTTGAATATGCCCTCCTAAAACCTCCCGTAGAACAAATTGCAAAAGGTGAGTTGCGGTATGATTACGCGTAATATCCAACCTTCTCTCCTTATCTATTTTAGCATTAACCTTATCATTTAAGCTTATCTTACCCGAAATCACCTTTCCGTGATGCAAAATATGGTCTCCCTTGCGCAGTGTATTCTCAATCTCTACCTTAACACTTTCTGTTTCTATTAATCCCGTATCTCCAACCTGCCCCCCGCCTTCTGGGTAGAAAGGAGTTTCTTCCAAAATTATCTCTACCTCTTCTCCGGAATTTGCTTCTTCGATAAACTCTTCTTTGCTAAAAATACCTAAAACTTTTGTAAAAATAACAAAATTATCATAACCCACAAATACCGTGGGATTAATCCTCTCAATTCTGGAACCATCGGCAACTTCAGAAATAAAAATTTCTTTCCTGATTTTACTCTTTTCTTGGGAACGCTTTCTTTGTTCTTCCATAAGCAGATTAAATTTTTCTCTCTCTACTTCTAAACCTTCTCTTTTGGCAATCAACTGGGTAAGTTCAAGAGGAAAACCATAAGTATCATACAATTTGAAAGCATCTTCTCCTCTTATTACCTTGTCATTTTTTTTCTTAACCTCACCCATTAAGCCATCTAAAATATTTAATCCCTCTTCCAGGGTGTTCTGAAAACGCTTCTCCTCTGCAAGAATAATCTGAGAAATATTTTCTCTTCGTTCCTCCAGTTCAGGATAGGGCACAGACATTGCCTTGGTAACTATAGGAACAATCCTATAAAGAAATTCCTTCTTTATGCCTAAACAATATCCATACCAAAATGCACGACGAATTAACTTCCTTACCACATAACCCCTTTCTTCATTAGAAGGTAAAACTCCATCGCCAATGGCAAAAACTACTGCCCGAGTATGGTCAGCAATAGCATAAATTGAACTTAGGTTTCCGGATACTGGATTCCGAATTTCGGCTTTAATTTCTTTTACTATCGGCTTAAGAATATCTATTTCAAAGTTAGTTAATACTCCTTGCATAACCGCGGAAATTCTCTCCAGTCCCATTCCCGTATCAATGTTTTGTTGGGGAAGGGGTTTAAGATATCCTCTGCCACTTTCATCCTCAAGGCGATTGTATTGGGTAAAGACTAAATTCCAAACCTCTACAAACCGACCACAATTACAAGAGGGATTGCAGTCCTTTCTACCACAGCCGGTTTTTTCTCCTTGGTCAAAGAAAATCTCAGAACAAGGACCGCAGGGACCATTGGGACCTTCAATAACAACATTAGAAGGCCAAAAATTTTCCTCTTGTCCCAGCCTTATTATCCGATTTCTGTCTATCTTTATTTTTTTCTCCCAGACTTCATACGCGATGTTATCATCAAGATAGACGGAAACCCAAAGTTTGGCCACAGAGATTTTGAGAACCTGCGTAACAAATTCCCAAGCCCAGGTAATTGCTTCTTCTTTAAAATAATCACCAAAAGAAAAATTGCCCAACATTTCGAAAAAAGTATGATGACTGGGAGTTTTACCTACCTTATCCAAATCATCTGTCCTTAAGCACTTCTGACAGCTTGCCGCTCTGCGGAAATCAGTAATCTTTCCCAAAAACTGCTCTTTAAACTGGTTCATACCTGCGGTGGTAAATAAAACTGTAGGGTCGTCTTGGGGAACTAATGAAGAAGAAGGAAATATTCGGTGTTCCTTAGAGGAAAAAAAATCCAGAAATTTTTTCCGAATCTCATCTGTCTGCATAAAATATTTGCTTAACCGGCTATACTTGTATATGTGCTTGGTTTACTTTACGAAAAATACGATAGCAAATTAAGAGGGAAAATCCTCTTAACTTTTGAATATCGTCTTTATTACCTCAAAAATCACCTCTTGAGCGAAACCCCTTCTTTGAAGATACCCGTATATACGACGTTTGGCTTTATCAGGTGTGAGATATTTAAATTTTTCAAACCGCCTTTTTGCCAGTTCTTTTGCCTGTAGAAAGTCTACTTCTGAACTTATCGCCTTTATCTCTTCTTCAATCAAATCTGGCGAGATACCTTTTTGACGAAGCTCCCACAAAACAAAGTTCTTACTGCGCGGATTAACTTCTTTTCTCCAGTTAATCCAAAACTTTACAAACGCTCTATCGTCAATTAAACCCAAATCTGTTAAATCCTGAATTGTCTTTTCTATCGATTCCGAAGAAAAATTCTTCTTCCTAAGCCTTTCTAAAATCTCTTTCCTTGTGCGTGGACGATATTTAAGCAAACGGAGCGCATAACTTCTTGCTTTGTCTTGTTCCATTAAATAAAGCTATTTCTCCTTCAAAACCACAAATCCTCTTTGCGTCCGAACCAAACAATCTCCCTTGACAGAATCGATCACTTTCTGATAATCCTCCACATTTTTGATGGGGATATTGTTAATGGATAAAATTACGTCACCTTCACTAAGACCTGCTTCTTCTGCAGGGCTATCTTCTTCAACTTTAACAATAATCACTCCCCGTGATATTCCCAAATTCCTCCGCTTTGCTTCCTCAGAAGTTAAAGTCTCCACTTCCATCCCCCTCCAACTCCCAGCAGAAGCCTTACCTTTTGCAGTTTCAAATTCTTCCGGTCTTTCTCCCACCACTACTTCGATATTTATTTCTTTTTTATCTCGGATTATACCCAATTTTATTTTCTTGCCTATAGGAGTATATCCCACCTTGACCAACAAATCATTGGTATCCTTAATCTTTTCCCCTTCATAAGTTTTTATAATATCTCCTTCCTTTAAACCTGCTTTTTCTGCAGGAGTTTCAGGTAAAACCTCGGCAATAATCACTCCTTCTCTATCTGTCAATTCCATATAATCCATAATCTTTTCGTCGATATCTTGAATGTTCACTCCTAACCAACCATAAGAGATTTTTTTACCTTCAATTAAATTCTGTAAGACCGCTTTGGCAGTATTTATAGGAATAGCAAACCCCACCCCTTGAAATCCACCACTGGTAGAAAATATAGCGACATTGATACCAATTACCTCTCCTTTGATGTTAACTAGAGGGCCTCCGCTATTGCCTGGATTAATGGCAGCATCGGTCTGGATCAACCCTGTATAGAGACGGTCACGCCGACTGGTGCGCGGTAGGGAACGATTTAAAGCACTAACCACTCCTATAGTTACAGTCGGTTTAGGATTATTAATTGCAAATCCAAAAGGATTACCAATAGCAATTGACCACTGTCCAATTTTAACTCCATCAGAATTTCCTAATTTTGCCACCGGAAGATTATGGGCACTAATCTTAATCACCGCCAGGTCTCCTCGTGCATCCACTCCCTTAACTTCGCCTTTAAATTCTCTACCATCAGGCAAAGTAACCATAATCTTTTGCGCCCCTTCAATCACATGCTGATTGGTAAGAATATAACCGTCTTTATGCACAATTACTCCCGACCCAATTCCCATACGCTTGAATTTTCTCCGTGGAACCTCTCCGAAAAACTCCTTAAAGAAATCATCAAAGAAATCATTTCCAAAAGGTCCAAAAAAGAAATCTCCTCCTTTCATCACCTCGGTAGTTTCTGTGCTAATACTTACTACCGCAGGTCCTACCTCTTCGGCAACTTTGATGAAAGCACTCTCTAAAGCGTTTAGAATATCACCTGTCTCTCCCTGAGAAAGAGCTTGGCTCTGTGGCGTAAAATTGAATCTCGCGGTAATAATAACCCCACTAATTAATCCTACAATCAATCCCATCATTAAAATTCCGGCAAAAGTCTTTTTATTTAAATTTACCTTCATCCTCCACCCTCCTTTCAATCCAAGTTATAGACAAACAATCCTGAATCTTGAATACCTCCAAAAAACAAAATGCAAATTACAAAACATAAAATTTATTCTTAATTTTTGGGTCATTGACTACTAGATTACGACCTACAAAATTAATTTAATTAGACTTGTTGCCCAGTGGCTGATTTTATCAAGAAGTAGCTTCTATCCGCTCTCTTATCTTTGTCTCAATTTCTTGGGAAACTTTGGCATTTTCTTTCAAAAAAATCCGCGCATTATCCTTACCTTGACCTAATTTCTTATCTCCATACACCAGCCAAGCACCTGATTTTTCAATTATCCCAAGTTCTGTACCTAAATCAATAATTCCACTCTCTTTAGAGATTCCCTCTTCATAGTAGATATCAAAACTTGCCTCATGAAAAGGAGGAGCAACTTTATTCTTCACCACCTTTGCCTTAACCCTACTCCCCAAAATATTATCACCTGATTTTATAGTTTCTTGTCTCCTCAAATCTATTCTCACGGAAGCATAAAATTTCAAAGCCCTTCCTCCCGGAGTAGTCTCAGGATTACCAAACATAATCCCAATCTTTTCTCTTATTTGGTTAATAAAAATAACACACGTCTTGGACTTGCTAATGGCAGCAGTAAGCTTACGCATTGCCTGGGACATAAGTCTTGCCTGTAGGCCAACAAGTTGGTCCCCCATTTCGCCTTCGATCTCCGCGCGGGGAACCAGTGCTGCTACCGAATCAATCACAATAACATCTACCGCATTGGAACGCACCAAAGTTTCGGCAATCTCTAAAGCCTGCTCTCCTGTATCGGGCTGAGAAATCAACAAATCATCCAGATTTACCCCCACTTTTTTTGCGTAGGTGGGGTCGAGAGCATGTTCCGCATCGATAAAAGCGGCCACCCCTCCTGTGCGCTGTGTCTGACTAATAATGCTTAAAGCAAGTGTAGTTTTACCTGAAGATTCAGGACCAAAAATTTCTACTACTCTTCCTCGCGGAACACCGCCGATACCTAAGGCATAGTCAAGAGCTATCGACCCCGTAGGAATAAAAGCAACTTCTAATTTTGTCTCCTGACCCAAGCGCATAATAGAACCTTTACCAAATTGTTTCTCAATCTGCGCAAGGGCTAAATCTAAAGCACGGTCCTTCTCTGTCTTTACCTCTTTTTTTTCTTCTTTAGCTTTTATTTCTGCCATATTGCCTCCTTTTGTTCATCTAATAACAATTTGTTTTATGCTTATTTTCTTGCTAAACTAATAATAAAATTTGATTTATTAAATTATATCCCCTCTATTTTATCTTGTAAAGAAAAATCTGGTTGTTTTTTGTTGAAATCTATTCTATACTTTAGAGTTAAATGAAGGCAGAAATTATCTCTATCGGCACAGAATTACTCTTAGGTCAACTTATTAATACCAACGCTGCCTATTTAGCTGAGAAACTGGCGCAGTTGGGAATAGATGTTTACTATCAATCAACCGTAGGCGACAATCCCAAAAGACTCTCTTTTCTTTTGAAACAAGCTTTTAGACGTTCGGAGATAATCATTACCACCGGTGGTCTTGGTCCTACAGTAGATGACATTACTGTTGCTACCATTGCCAAAACTTTTAAATGTAAACTTATATTCAATGAAGAAATTCTTTCAAGGATAGAAGCACATTTCAAAAAGCGCGGGTTAAAAACTCCTCCCAGTAACAAACGTCAAGCATATGTTCCTGAAAACTCTCATATTTTGGAAAATAGCATAGGAACTGCTCCTGGTTTTATATTGGATAAAGATAAGAAATTTATCGTTGCTTTACCTGGCCCTCCTTTAGAATTAAAACCGATGTTTGAAAAGAAAATTATTCCTTTCTTAAAAGATAAAACCAAGACAAAAGAAATTATCTTCAGCAAAACTTTAAAACTTACTGGTCTCTGCGAATCAGAAATTGCGGAAAGTATAAAAGACCTTTTGGAATCAAAACCTCCTTTAACCGTAGGCATATATGCTCATCCTGCAGAGATAGATTTAAAAATTACTGCCAAAGCAAAAAACAAGAAAGAGGCTTTAAGAAAGATTGCTAAAATTGAGAAAATTATCAAAAGCCGTCTCCCAAATTATGTCTTTGGGAAAGATAAAGAAACCTTGGAGGAAGTGGTGGGAAAATTTTTAGCCAAAAATAAAAAAACTCTGGCGGTAGCGGAGTCTTGCACTGGAGGACTGATTGCCAACCGTCTTACAAATATCTCTGGAAGTTCGCAGTATTTTGTTTTAGGAATAGTCGCTTATTCCAATCAAGAGAAGATTAAATTACTTAAAGTCCCTGAGAAAATTTTAGAAAAATATGGCGCGGTAAGTAAAGAAGTAGCAGAAATCATGGCAAAAAATGTCCGTAAAATAGCAAAAGTAGACATCGGGTTAGGAGTTACAGGAATCGCGGGTCCTAAAGGAGGTTCTTACCAGAAACCGGTGGGTTTGGTCTATATTGCCCTATCTACAGAAGATAAAACGATGGTCCAAGAATTTCGCTTTATCGGAGACAGGTTAGATATAAAACTGAAAACATCACAAGCAGCTTTGGAAATGGTAAGAAAACGCTTACTAAATACAAAAACCAAGTAATATTGCTCATTGATTAATCTTATGGTAACCGTTAACAATGAAAATATCTACCTAACCCCCAAGTTTTTTATCATGAATATTTGACATTTACTATTTTTAAAAATGGGTATACGAACCTTTATCGCCATAGAAATCCCTGAACCTTTACGCAAAGAATTTTCTCAATTGCAAAATGAGTTGAAAAAATCTGACGCAGATGTAAAGTGGGTTGACCCCAAGAACATGCATCTTACGCTAAAATTTTTAGGAAACACCGAAGAAAAGGAGCTTAGAGAGATAAAAGAGGTTCTCGAGAAAAACATCCAGGACACAAATCCTTTTGAAATAAATTTTTTTAGACTCGGCGCTTTTCCAAAATTGGACTTTCCCCGTGTTATCTGGGTAGGGATAGAAAAGGGCAAGGAAAACTTAACTCTCTTGGCTGAAAAGATAGAAAAATGTTTAGTACAAAGAGGTTTTCCGAAAGAAAAAAAACCATATTCCTGCCATCTTACCTTAGGGAGATTAAGGTCTTTTAAAAATAAAGATAAATTAAAAAAGATTTTTGAGGAGAGAATTAATTTTCGGACAGAAAATAACCTTATTGTCGATAAAATATTTCTTTTTAAAAGTGAGCTTACCTCTTTGGGCCCTATCTATACCAAATTAGTTGAATTCCCCTTCTCTTAATCTCCGAATAATCTCTTCACCTTTCTTGACCTCATCAACTTTAATCCCTTGCCATCTACCATGGGAAGAAAAACTTACCCAGAAGAAATCGGTCTGAGGATAGACACGGAGCAAAATCTTTCCTTTTTCTTGCATTTCTATAAATCCCCGTGATGTATCTACAGTAGCATCTATATTTATGTTTCGCAATTCCCTAATAATTCTATGGCACAATTGCCTTAAGGATAAAATTTTAATGGAATTAATTAAATCTTCAAACCGTGGTTTACTTATTTCGATATTCTTCTGTACGGAAACAGACAAAGCATATGGTCTTAGAATAAGGTGGGAAATACCATCTTCATTCTTAAGTTCATACTCATAGAGTTCAATCTTTGTAGTGTTGACATAGCTGAGTTTCCGGATAAAATCCTCGCCAAAATTACCTCCTACAATTATTATTCTGGGTGCAAGAGTTATATCAATTTTATCTTTATTGTATTTCTGGACTATAGAATTTATATTATTAAGAATCCAGTCAAAGTGTTCTAGGGCACGAAGAATTACCGTTTCATCATCCCCTACTTCCAATTCTATTATCACCAATTCTCCTAAGAGGTCTACCGCAAGAATATCTAAAGGTCTCTTGGTAAGGATGAGATTACGGTCTAAAACGCGCAATCCCCTCTCCAGATTAGCAATGCCTTCTATCAACAGTTGGCTAATTCTTTCTTTATTACCACTGTCAATACGAAAGCCATTTTTATTATTTAACCATCTGTTGAACAAGCGTTTTTCTTCTTTCATGGACCGTTTCCTTTTCTTTAACTACTTCTTCCTTAACCTTTAGGAGCAAAAGACTAAATTCACTATGAGCACCTTGGCTTTGACTGAAACGATGAATCTTCTCAAAAACTTTATTTCCCAACTTTGCCACATTCCAAGTCCGATACTGGTTAATGATATCCTTCAAATTGTTTATACCAAACTCTTTACCCTCTCTGTTTCTTATCTCTACAACGCCCGCGGTAAAACCAACAACTAAATCACCTTTATTCAATCCCACTTCCTGGTCAAAAAATCCTACATTCTTAGCAATACCTAAAGGAGTAGAATCTAAAGCTTCATATAGATTTATCTCCTGTTTGCCTTCGGAAGCCATAATTAAAGGTTCATGTCCTGCATTAGCAAAACTTAAAATCCTTTTTTCCATATCAACTAAAAGATATAAACAAGTAGCATACATTCCTTTTGTTCCTTCCGCAAAAAGAATATTATTTACCGCATTGAATAATATGCGTGGCCTTTTACATAAAGGAGCCTGGAGACGAAACTCATTTACTAATTTCGTAATGTAGTTAACTGTCTCCAATCCTTTACCCGATGCCCTGCCTAACAAAACCCCAATCTGATTATCCTCAAGTTTAATAATATCAAAAAAATCTCCTTCTGCCTCATGACTAAAGGATGTCTTAATAACTATTTCTACGTCCTTGGTTACTAAATTGTTGTTAATAAATGTTTCTTGCTTCAATTTCCAAGCCAGTTCTTTTTTCTTTTCCTCTTTTTTAAGCATTATTTCGGCACTATAGCGATAAATAGTGATAGCCAGGAAAATATAAAAAGAAGAAAAAGCGGGAAGAAAATTATCCATCCAAAATCCCAAAAGATAAAATACTATAAAAGAAATCGCTAAATAAGAAAGAATAAAAAGAAAGACAAAAAGAAATCTTCGGGAACGCCTTACTTTTAGAAACACCACAGTACTTAATAAAGATAAAAGCAAAAGAATTCCGGTATTTCCCCATCTATTAGCCCGGTGTAAGAATTTGCTTCTTAGAAGACTATCAAGAACCTGCAGACGAATCTCTAAGGGAGAAGTTAAATTAAAAGGTGTAGGATAAGATTTGTTTACTACCACCGGAGCCATACCAATTATACAAATTTTGTCCTTAAAACGAGAGAAATCTATTTTAGGAGATTCTTGTCGGGAAGATAAGAAAATAGAGATTACTAAATTAAAATATGTATACCTCTCAACCCCTGAATATTTATTTTTATCGTAGTTTATCAAAAACTCTTTATGGAAAGGAAAGCTTAAGTCCTCTTCCATATAGGATAGGTAAGTTTGAAGGACTAAAGATTTTTTCCCTTCTAAAAACAATCGATATCTACGTATTTTTCCATCCTGGTCAAGAATTAAATCTCTGTCTTCAAAATCCAAAGAATTTTCTTGCGGATAAAATATTTGAGTTTTGGTGGGGGGAGATTTCAAAAAAGGATGCTCAAAATCTATATATTTCTTCAATGATGAATCCACAAGTATTGCTTTTACTCCCAAACCGCTCAAGTAATTTACCAAATAAGGTAGCCACTCCTTTTTCCATGGCCAGAGTCCATCTTCTCTTACCTCTTCCTCTACCTCTAAAATAATGAGGGAATTAGAAGAATTTCCTTTAGGCCTAAACTTTAGAAAGAAATCATAGATTTTTAACTCTATTGAGTCATGCCAACCTAATAAAGAAGAAAATATTAAAATAAAGAATCCCAAGCTTAAAATTCTTATGCAAATTTTCTGTGATTTTCTCATAACTTTGGCCATCACCAGAACTCCTCTCTTTTACTTATTAAATATATAACACAACACCACCAAATCGTCAAGTTTTAAAAAGTATGAAAAAATTGTAAATTTAATCTATTTTCTGAACATTATTCTTTATTAATTATCCGGGATAGATAAAAACGGTGATGATAAAGAAAGCTTATCCCGGAAAGCAAAGTCACAAAGGTAACAAAGAAAAATAACCAAAAAACCGTATGGTTAAAAGCACCCTCCCAGAAACTGTTCCATAAGTTCTTGCCTATCAACAATTCACGAACAAAGAGAAATAAGAGGACGGTAATGATTGTAAAGAACTGAGATACCGCCTTATGCTTACCGGCGCGCATTGCAGGAATTACTGTCCCATTCATCATCACCAAGATTCTGATTCCTGTAACCAATAATTCCCTTCCCACAATAATCATTGCCATCCAGGAGAACATTAACCCCATCTCTACAAAAGCAATAAATGCCGCCAAAACAAGAATTTTATCTGCTACGGGGTCCATAAGTTTACCAAAGTTTGTAACTAAATTATTCTTCCGCGCTAAATACCCATCCCAATAATCTGTAAGACTTGCTAGAAAAAAGATAAAGATCGCCATCAATTTGGCAAAGATTCCCGGCAAGAAAAGAAAATACATAAAAATGAAAGTAAGTAAAACCCGCAGAATGGTAAGAATATTGGGTAGATTCATCTTGAAAACAAAAAATTCCTTTATGTATAAACGATTTTCACAAACAGAAATCTATATTTTCTGTGCCAGTAAATCATATTCCCAGGTATCAATGACCTTTGCTTTTATAAATTCTCCCGGCTTCAAACTCTTATCCCTAATAATTACACCCCCATCTACTTCGGGAGCATCATATTCAGTCCTTCCTAAGAAGGTAAAACTATCCTCGGGAAGCTTCTCATCGATAAGCACCTTTATGCTTTTCCCTATATAACCCTTGAGAATCTCTAAAGAAATTTCTTTCTGTATTTCTAAAAGATAGTTATAACGCTCCCTTTTTATTTTCTCATGAACCTGCTCTGGAAAATTATAGGCGTGAGTGTCTTCTTCTTTGGAATAAACAAAAACACCCAAATGTTCAAATTTAACCTCTTGAACAAATTTAACTAATTCCTGAAAATCTGCTTCTTTTTCTCCAGGGAATCCAACTATAATGGAAGTCCTCAAAGCAACATTCTTAATCTTTCTTCTCAGACGATCTATAAGTTGATAAATTTGCGCTTTTGAAATCTTTCTTCCCATCCTTGCCAATATTCTATTAGAGATGTGTTGAATAGGCATATCTATATAGCGACATATTTTTTCATTCTCTGCAATAAACTCAATCAATTCATCAGTTATGTGGGCAGGATGCATATAGAGTATCCTTATCCAAGAGATAGATTTTATCTTTACCAGTTCCTTTAGCAAGGCAAGAAGTGTAGGCGTTCCATAAAGGTCCTTACCGTAAAGAGTGGTATCTTGAGCCACCAGATTTATTTCCTTCAATAAATGCCCTCTCGCCAAACTCTTTACTTCTTTAATAATCTCCTCCAGCGGACGGGAACGCAAGGAGCCTCTGATTTTAGGAATGATACAATAACTACAAAAGTTATCACAACCTTCGCTTAATTTTATGTAAGCATAGTGGGAAGGGGTAAGCCTAAACCTCAAAGACCTAAATCCTCGTTTACTCTTCATTCGAGGAATCTTAAACTTAACTCTTTGTGAACTGGGGTTTACTAAATTTTCTATCATCTCCTCTAAGTTATGTTTCCACGCTTCTACTCCTAAAAAACCGTCCACTTCAGGTAACTCTTTCTTTAACTCCTCATCATAGCGCTGGTAAAGACAACCAATAACCCATAATCTTTGGATAACTCCTTCCTTCTTAAGTTCAATAAATTCCAGAATTGTTTCAATCGACTCTTCCTTAGCCTCTTTTATAAAAGCACAGGAATTGACAATTGCTAAATCTACGTCTTTAGGCTGGTTAACTATTCTAAAACCTTTATCGTTTAAAATACCCAAGATAATTTCTGAGTCGATAAGATTTCTAGCGCAACCTAAACTTAAAAGATATACTTTGAGTTTTTTCATGTTAACAAAGGAGGGAAACTATTCTCTATGTAGCCCTGCATGGTCAATGAGAATGCCCTTTTGCACCCCTTCACCTTTAATCTCCAAAGGCTTCTCATTAAGGAAAAGAGTAAGATTTTTCGCTTCACCTACCCAGAGTTCAAAATTTTCTTTCGCATTCCAGGAGTCTTCAGTACCTGTTTTCAAGATGTGCTGAAAAACAATCTTCCCATCTGCCTTGAGCTGTATCCATGTATCCTTCTTGGCTTTAATCTTTAAGATTAACGCCTCCTTCTTGGGGATAAAAAGACTCTCAGCGGGTTTCTCCTTCAGAGAAATCTTTTTTTCTTTTCTCATCGCCGATATTTTCTTAGAAAAACTGATAGTTTTAAAAAGAAGAAACACTGCAATAACTAGAACGAGGCCTACAATTATTTTTCTGATAATTCCCTTATTCTTGAATATGGAAAACACCTCTTTAGAAGAAGCAACGGGGGTAACAGAAGGAGGTTCGGTTTGAGAAAGAGAAGAAAGATAGGTATTAACTATTTCGCTACTATTCAGACCTAAAAATTCGGCATATTTTTTTAAAAAACCTTTTACATACAAAACACCTGCTAATTTATCAAACTCTTCTTTTTCTAAATGAGAAAGAATATGGGGAGGAATACGCGTAGCCTGATAGACAGATTCCAAGGTTAATTTCTTGCTTTCACGTTTCTTTCTTAATGTTTCACCAATGTTTATCATCGCTCTAATCTAAAACTTACTACCATTATGTTTGTTCTTTAATATTGGGGTCTCTCGTTAATTCCTCTTTATTAACCAGTATTTCCCTCGGTTTTGCCCCTCTATAAGGTCCGACAATACCTTCTTCTTCCATCATATCGATAAGTCTAGCTGCACGTGTAAAACCAAGACGTAATCTGCGCTGAAGAATAGAAGCAGAAGCCTGCCCTGTTTCTAATACCACTTTAACCGCCTCATCATATAACTCATCTTTGTCCTTCCCTAACCCAAATGTTCTTTTTTCTGCATCCTTCAATAAAAATTCATTATAGGCAGGAGGAGCTTGTTTTTTCAAAAACTCCACAACCCTCTCTATTTCCCTATCGGAAACTAAACTCCCCTGAGCACGGATGGGCTTAGAAGTCCCCGGTCTCAGAAAAAGCATATCCCCTTTACCCAAAAGTTTATCTGCACCATTCATATCAAGAACAGTGCGCGAATCTACTTTGGAGGCAACGCGGAAAGAGATACGCGCAGGAAAATTTGCCTTGATTACTCCCGTAACTACATCTACCGAAGGTCTCTGTGTGGCTAAGATAAGATGTATCCCTACAGCACGCGAAAGATGGGCAAGGCGTGTAATCGCTTCTTCTATCTCCCGAGAAGCTACGACCATAAGGTCAGCCAATTCATCAATCACTGTAACGATATAAGGCATATGTTTGTCAAAATCTATCGTATGAAAATCATTAGCCAATTCTTCATCAAAATCTTCTGCAGAAAGTTTTACTCCTTGGTCAATTTTTTCATTATACCCTTCAATATTACGTACTCCTAATCTGGCAAATATACGATATCTCCACTCCATCTCTTCTACTAACCAGGAAAGAACCAAGGCGGTCTTTTTAGCATCGGTTACCACGGGAGAAAGGAGGTGGGGTAGCCCATTAAACATCGCCAACTCTACCATCTTTGGGTCAATAAGAATAAAACGGACATCGTAAGGAGTGGCTCTAAAAAGTATACTCATAATAATGGTATTGACACAAACTGTCTTTCCTGAGCCGGTTGCCCCAGCAATAAGGAGATGAGGCATGTCCTGGAGATTGCTTATTAAAGGATTTCCCGATATATCTTTTCCTAAAGCAATAGCTAATTTGGAATTAGCGTTCCTAAACTCTTTAACCTCAAGAATATCCCTTAGATATACAAGAGTAGTAAGAGAATTAGGAACTTCTACTCCTACTGTCCCTCTTCCGGGAAGCGGTGCTACCACCCTTACACTGGAAGCCTTCATCACCAAAGCGATATCGTCACTTAGAGAAACAATCTTATTAATCTTTACTCCGGGAGCAGGTTGAAGTTCATAAAGAGTAACCACCGGACCACGTTCTACTCTTACGACTTTTGCCTCAATACTAAAATCACGTAAAGTTTCCTCTAAGATACGTGAATTTTCTTCAAGGTCTTCTTTGATCTCCCGCTCTTCAATGGGAGGAGGAGATTCCAGAAGGTCAAAGGAAGGAAGAACAAACTGGGAACTTCTCTCTTCTTTTAAATACTTTTCTTGATGAGAAATATTTTTTACTTCCTTAGGTTCCTCTCTTGGGCGCGTCACCGAGGGGGTAATATTAATCTCCGGAGGCTTATCCAAGGTCTCTGCCCATTTTTTCTCATTTACAAGAGAAATTGATTCTTCTTTTTCTCTTCCATATCCCTTTATTCCTTTATCTATTTTCTTCTCTCTACGCAGTATTTTAAAACTTGATTTTTTAAAAAAACCTATACTCTCCACAAACCACTCTCTAAAACCGGCAATGTAGGGGGTGAGGAGAATGTCCGTAACCAATATGATAGAGAGTAGTCCCAAAGTCATTAAAATTATCCATGCCCCTAATCTACCAAAATAATTTAAGAGAAAAAGAGAGATATGGTGTCCAATAAATCCCCCCATTTTGAATTTGGCTGTTTTCTCCAGCCCCATCATTGAAAAAATTCCTGACAAAACCAGTCCTGAAATAATTAAACTAAAAATTTTTAATTTTATTCTTTCGGGAGAAAGATGCAAGAACTTTTTTACCGCCCAAGCGATAAAGAAAAGCGGAATAAAATATCCTGCATAACCGAAGAGAAAGAAAACTATTCCTGAAAAAATCGCACCAAAAATACGTATAAAATTACGCGGGGGTATATTGGGTGAGGAGGTGTAAAAAGATAAATCATCAGTAGTGTAAGAAATGAAACTAAAAAGAATGATAATACCGATAGCCAGAAATATAACTCCTAAAATCTCTTCCCATTTCTCTCTCTGCATAATCAGCTTTTTTCTTTAGGGCTTTCTTTTTTATCCAAAGGACTTGCCTGCTTAATACTCAGACTTATTCTGCCCTGTTCGTCTATCCCAATAACCTTTACTCTTACATCTTCTCCTGCCTTTACGATGTCGGTTACATCTTTTACAAACTTATTGGACAATTCTGAAATATGAATTAATCCTTCTTTACCGGGAGCAAGTTCGCAGAAAGCCCCAAAATTTGTTACACGAGTAATCTTACCTTTATAAATTTCTCCCACCTTTAATTCCTGAGTAAGAAAATTAATCATTTCAATTGCCCGGTTAAGATTATTCTCGTCAATACTTGAAACTGAAACCACGCCGTAATCATCTATGTCAATGCTCACCCCTGTTTCATCTATAATCTTTCTTATATTTCTTCCACCCGGACCAATGATAAGCGCAATTTTATCAGGAGGGAACTTTAAAGTAGTAATCTTAGGAGCATAACTGGATATCTTCTCCCGTGGCTTACCTATCACCTCTTTCATCTTCCCCAAGACAAAAATTCGGGCAGGCTTTGCCTGGAACAATATCTTACTAATCAACCCCACGCCAATACCATTTATCTTTAAGTCCATCTGAATGGCGGTTATTCCGTCTTCTGTGCCTGCTATTTTAAAATCCATATCCCCATAGTGGTCTTCAAGCCCCGCAATATCGGTAAGCACAATCTCCTCGGTAGCTTCCTTTACTAAACCCATCGCAATTCCACTTACTGCTTTCTTTATGGGAACACCCGCATCCATTAGAGAAAGACTTGCTCCACAAACAGTAGCCATACTTGAAGAACCATTTGACTCCAAAATATCCGAAACCACCCGTACAGTATAAGGAAATTCCTCCTCTTTGGGCATAACCGGAAGAAGCGCCCTCTCCGCCAAGGCACCGTGTCCAATTTCTCTTCTTCCCGGGCCCCTTACTGGTCTTACCTCTCCTACACTAAAAGGAGGGAAATTATAATGAAGCATAAATTTCTTAAAGGTCTCTCCTTCTAAAGCATCAATCATCTGTTCATCCGTGCTTGTACCCAAAGTAGTAACTGCTAAACTTTGAGTCTGTCCACGCGTAAAAAGGCTGGAACCATGGGTACGCGGAAGAACCCCTACTTCACATTTTACAGGACGTATATCGGTTAACTCTCTCCCATCAATCCGTTTTTTGGTTTTAATAATAATTTTGCGAACTTCTTCTTTTTCTATCTTATCCAACGCGCTTCTAACCTTTATTTCATCGTATTCGGGGTTTATTTTAGAAAGCGTAACAGTTATCTCTTTAACCAGCGAATCAATGGCTTCAATACGTTTTTCTCGGTCAGAAAGCATATTAATCTCGCGTAAATTCTCAATACTATTTTCTCTTACCATTTCCAGCAAAGAAGAGTCAATCTTATCCAGCTCCAAAGTTCTCTTTTGTCTTCCGCATAAATCTCTCAGTTTATCTTGTAAGTCAATTATTTTCATTATCTCTGGGAGAGCAAAATTGATTGCTTCTTGAACTAATTCTTCTGGCAATTCCCGCGCAGTGCCTTCTAACATCACCACTCCCTCTTTGGTCCCTGCCACCACGAGGTCTAAATCAGAATTTTCTAACTCACTATACGTGGGATTAATAATAAACTCGTTATTTAAACGCCCAACACGCACTGCTCCCGCTGGCCCCAAGAAAGGGATATCAGAGATATGTAAAGCAGAAGAGGCACCAATAATGCCTAAAATATCCGGGTCGTTACTAATGTCGCTTGATAGAACCATCGCCATAATTTGTATTTCATTGCGTAGGCCATCGGGAAAAAGAGGTCTTATAGGACGGTCAATAAGGCGGGAAGTAAGGATTTCTTTCTCGGACGGTCTGCCTTCGCGTTTAAAAAATCCTCCGGGAATTTTTCCCGCAGCGTATGTTTTTTCCTGATACTCTACGGTAAGGGGAAGAAAATCTGCTCCCTCTTTAATCTCTCGCGACATAACTGCCGTAACCAAAACTACAGTCTCGCCGTACTGCACTGTAACTGCTCCATCTGCTTGTTTTGCAAGTTTCCCGGTTTCAATAATTAACGGATTGCCATTAATCTTTGTCTCTAAACGTATCGGCTCCATCTTTATTTCCGTATGTCAAGAACCTTTATGATTTTCTCGTACCTTCTGCGGTCGTGCCTCTTTAAATAATCAAGCAATCTTCTTCTTTTCCCCACCAACTTTAGTAGCCCTCTGCGAGAACTATGGTCTTTTTTATGGGTCTTAAGGTGTTCGGATAAGAGATTTATCCTCTCTGTAAGTAAAGCAATCTGCACCTCGCAGGAACCGGTATCTTTCTCATGCACCCGAAAATCAGTAATTATCTTTTTTTTCTGTTCGGTAAGTAGTGCCAATTTTTATCTCCTCCTTTCACGATATTAAACTCATAAAAAACAAAAAGAATCCATCTCTTTTAGATATTTTAATATATTATCTTAATTCTTTCAGTTTGTCAATTATAAACCAAAAAGCTTAAAAGTTCTTTCGCAAATCCGGGATGTTTCTTTGGACTAAAGGAATTTTAAGGCTTGTATAACCAATCCTCCACTGATAGGTGGGATAGGGAATAATATAAAAAACCTTCCAAACCTTCTGTCCTGCAGAATACCAAAGATGGATTTCTTGGGTTTCTTCATCATAAATAAAACTTGTCTGATAAATTCTTGTATTATCCCAAATTTTTCCCGTTCCTCTGGTCAATACCGGTGAAAGTAGCGTTGTCCAATTAAGAGGATTATTTGTTCTCGCAAAATATAAATCTGTTCTATCAGCAGAAGTGCCTTCTTTAAAGCCGGGAAAAAACATCCAGAACTCTCCTTGGGAGAGAATGTAATTCACCTCCAGATGCCAGATTTGAATACCATCTATATTTATATTTACTTTACTTGCCTGGCTCCAATTAACGCCGTCGTAAGAGGTGCGATATTTAACCTCGGTATGGCTCGCATTAATACCCTGTCTTCCTGAATCTACATACCAAAGATGATAAACTCCTTCTCTATAAACTATGGAAGGAGAAAGCATGCCAAAGAAGGGTTCCCACAATATCAATTCCGGTTGAGTCCAATTTATCCCATCGGAAGAACGGATTCTAAAAAGATAACTTTTATTGTCTTTAAACCGCATAAAATAAATCCATAATTCATTGGTTTCCTGATTGTAAATAAGGTCTGGGTCGGCATGATAACCCATGTTCACTCTCTCTACGATAGGATTTTTCAAACCCGGAGGAACTTCCCAATAAAAACCATCGTGGCTAGCAACAATCGATGGATTCTCAAAACTCCGTTTGCTCCAAGGATAGGGAGTAAAAACCATCCAATAAGCATAACCTTGCCAACCTTGAGGAAAATAAACTATATCGGGATGTACTGCCTGTCCACTGCCATCATAGGTAGGAATACGTAGATAATCAGGGGCATTTATAAAACGCATCTCTTCCCAAAAAAAATCATAATCCTTGGGCAGTAAATCTCCTATGGGATATCCATCCGTATCTTCTCCAGATAGACCCGCCATGTTGTCTATAGAAGATAAGAATCTATTCAGATTCCCTACATTAGCAGGAACTCCTTCACTTTCTTCTACACCGCTACAAAAAGGCATTTCGGGATTTAACCATTCTCTTCCCTTATCCCAAAATTCTAAAAAATATGGGTATACTTTCTTTGTGTTTAGAAAGAGAAACACCAAAAATATCCAAAAAATAAAAAGAACAAACTCTCTTTTCAACTTTTAAATCCTCTCTTCCAAAAATTCTTTAATTCTCTTCAAACCCTCAACAATATTCTCCATCGAGGTAGCATAAGAAAGCCTAATATATCGTTCATCGCCAAAGGCGCCTCCGGGAACAACCGCTACGTGAGCTGAATTTAAGAGCACTTCAGTAAAATCCAAAGAACTCTTAATCAATTTCTTATCAAGAGATTTACCCAGTATACCCGAAATATCTACCCAGCAATAGAATGCTCCTTGAGGTTTAATTGTTTTAAGCAAGGGCAAAGAATTTATCTTTTCTACCATGCAGTCTCTTCTTTTCCTGAATTCGTTTACCATTTTATTTAAACCCTCCTGACTTCCTCTCAATGCTTCCAAAGCAGCTATCTGAGAAATGGAAGCAGGATTGGATGTAGAATGGTCCTGTAAATTGGACATTGCCTGAATGATTTCTTTTGGACCGGCACAATAACCAATGCGCCACCCGGTCATAGCATAAGTTTTGGAAACACCGTTTACCACCAATGTTTTTTTCTTAACATTCTCCCCAAAAGAAGCAATGCTGATATGTTTTACGTTATCATAGATAAGCTTTTCATAAATCTCATCAGAAATGCACCAGATACCATGCTTTACTAAGAGCTTAGCAATTTCCTCTAATTCCTGTCGATTGTAAACCATGCCTGTAGGATTAGAGGGAGAATTGAGAATAAAAAGCTTTGTTTTAGAATTGATTACTTTCTCTATCTGCTGTGGGGTGATTTTAAAACCATTTTCTGCCTTCGTTTCTACAATCACTGGCTTTGCACCGCTTAACTTAATCATTTCTGGATAACTCAACCAGTAAGGAGAAGGTAAAATTACTTCATCATCTTCATCACAAAGAGTAAAGATAGCATTAAAAATAACGTGTTTTGCTCCACAGGAAACGATTACCTCTTCCGGAGAGAAATCTAATTGATTATCATTTTTAAATTTTGCACAAATTGCTTCTTTTAATTCTCTTATTCCTGAAGAAGGAGTATATTTTGTAAAACCACGCTCAATGGCACGTTTTGCTTCCTCTTTAATATGTAAAGGGGTATCAAAATCCGGTTCTCCTGCGCCAAAACCAATTACCTTTATCCCTTCATTCTGCATCTGTTTTACCTTAGCGGTAATCCCTAAGGTTAACGACGGACTGATTTGACTAACCTTATTTGATATGCTCATCTCTCTCCTTTCTTTAAGCAACTACCAGTTAGAACTTAATCCTCCTTCTAAACGTTTTTCTTTATCTGAACTTAAAAAGCGTAGAAAAAATTTCTTATTCTTTTTCAAAAAACTCATTTCGAAACTTAACTCTATTCCCAAGGGCTCGCCATTTTTATTCTTAAGCGCAAAAACTAAATTCTTATCATCACGCCTCTTAATTTCTGTCTTAAAAACTATCCCTGGCAAGCCTTTGTCTCTATACTCTATCTCAAATAAAAGTTTATTTTTTTCTTTAATCCGCCATTCGCCCAGAAGCGAGAAAACGTTCTCCCGGTAGAGCTTTCTTACTCCCACCCCTATCCTGCACTTAATCTCTCCTTCCCTTCCGCGCTCATCGGGAATATTCCAATACCCCACAAATTGAAAGAAAGAATTATTTTTAAAATCAAGAACATAACTTATGCGCCTCTTCTTACAAATCTCCCAGTAGCCTTTAAATTCTATATATTCTACGGTTTTCTCTCGCGTAAGTAAATCTCTTTTTTCATAAGTGTAGATAATGCTATAATTTTCGTTTACCTCCCAACCAGAAGAAAATTTCAAAACATCTTCTTCTAAATCCCGTGTAACTAAAAAAAGCAACTGATTAAATTCATCCGCCTGCCACCTCCCTCCTAAACGCAGTAAAGTAATATTTTCTTCTTCTGGAGCTTTTTTAAAGCGGGTCTGAAAAATCAGTTCTTCGGCTTCAACCGCAATTATCTTACCCTTAATCTCAAGTATGTCTCCTTTATAATGGTAATCCGTATCCTCAAGTAACAGACAGAGATTATGATTCTTATCCAATCTCCATCTACCTTCAAACTGTATTCGCCGTGGTAAGTCAAGTTCTTTGGTAAAACGCGATTTGGGATGGGGAAAAAATATTAATTCATTATTCTTAATCTTAAACTCTCCTTCTACGGGATACATTTTGTTTTTTGCTTTTATAACTAACCGATTATATCTATCAGTGGAATAATGGAATTTTCTCATTAGATTTTATCCATTTTATCGAACTGTTTAAAAATAGAAATGAGTTTTTCTTCTAAAATTTTAATACGCATCTTAAAAGCACCAGGAGAGATAAATAGCGGTTAGAAATTAGGGCTTATCCTCTGAGCAAGGTCAGTGTAAAGCACTCCCCAATGTATCAAGTTATCATTCCCCATCGCACCACCACGTTTTATATTAGGTAAACCGAGAAGCAAGTCAATCTGTATTTTCGCCCAACGGTCAAGTGGATTATCCTTAAGATATGCCTTTATTACCTGAACTATTTTCCATCGTTGCTCATTATATTCCATATTGGGTATATCTGAGATATTAGACATGCCGTGATTAAACTCCTGTTCTATCGTTCTCCATTTGTAGAATGCCTCATAAAGAATAGGAGAATAGACATTTTTGTTAATAATTGTTTTCAAAACTATAAGAGCATCCTCAGTCGCTTTATAGCGATTAACTACCTCAATGTCGGTGTCTTCCCGGAGATAACAATCGGTTATTTTCAACATAACGCAATCTCCAAAAACGGTCCCTGAATATTTTTCTTTTAATTTATTTAAAATACTATAAGCCTGCAGATACTTTCTGGACTTCATCAACTTTACCGCCTGCAGGAAATTGTTTTTATCCTCTTCATTATCTATAAATTTCAAAATTTCTTCTACAGGCATTGAAGTCCCCGCTTGTTTCTTAACATCCTTAAACATCTTTAAGTTCTCTGAATATTTGGCATATAGAGTATTAAAAGTTCTAAACTCCGATTTAATCTTACTTTCATCTTTTTGGTCAATACCTGTATAGATTGATTTAAGACTTGCAATAATTATCCCATACATATTTTTCAGTCCATTTAATTCCTCGGGAAAATCTAAACTCTCAAGATGTTCTTTTATTTTTTCTAAATCTCCTATAGCTTTGAGCGAAGCCCTGCCCCATTCGTTCCGATCCTCAACCCATCCCAAATATTTATACATTTCTATGGTTACCGCAGAAGTCTGTAAATCAACAAAAATAAGCTTATCCAAATAATCATTTATTTCCGCAGGAATTGCCCGTTCAGAATAAATAAATGACAATAGAAGAATCAATAAAACTATTTTTCTAGAAAACGTCTTAAACTTTTTTAAGCTCATGAGCGTATATTAGGTTAGCTACTATACCTTATAACAATAAAGAGAATTTTGCAACAAAAATGAATAACCCTCATTTAAAAAATTACTAAACAACAAAAAGAGATAACTTCCTTAATGCTCTCAATTTATCATATTCGCCTATCTTTGCCTGATTAAGACAATCCTTTAAAACCTGAATAGATAAATCGTATGTTCTTCTATTTACCGGATAAGGATAGCCATCTTTTCCACCATGCGCAAAGGCAAAATTCACCGGGTCATAAAAAGAAACCTTCTTACCATAGATTAACTCAGAAATAAGCGCTAAAGCACGAATAGTTTTTGGGCCTACCCCTTCTATGGCGAGAAGTTCTTCAAAATTTTCTGGTCTTTCTTCATAAGTCTTTAGTAAAATTTTTCTTAAATTTTCTGGACGAATATTCCTGAAAGATAAAGGATGCTTTGAGGATAATTTTAATTCTTTAACTTTCCTAAATTCTTCCAAAACTTTTTGGGGTTTTTCTCGCGACAAAATAACACTCATTGCTCTCGCCGATGAACTCTCTTTTGCCACCATATTTAGAACTCTACCTCTTTGGTCACAGCAAATCGCCTTATGGGGTTCGCAAACAAAATCCTCCAAATTCTTGCTCAACCAGTGATATCTTCTTGCCCAACGTGTATCTTTGTTCATTCCCTGTTGGATTACACACCATTGGCCGTCGCGGGTCAAGATAAAACTGTGATGATAAATTTGATAACCGTCCTGCAAAGCAGTAGAATCTACTTTAGCAGACATCTTGCTGGCATAGACAAGTCGTTCGGGTGAAACCTCAATGAATCTTTTCTCCGCAAGCTGCTCTATTTCCTGAGGAGTCTTACGCGCAACCCCACCTTTGCCTCCGCAGACAAAAATTCCCAACTCTTTGGAAACATCCCTTAACCCTTCTTTGATTGCCCCACAAACCGTGGTAGTCAACCCTGAAGAATGCCAGTCAAAACCTAAAACGCAACCAAACGCTTGGAACCAAAAAGGGTCAGATAGTTTAAATAAAATCTCCTCTTGCCCAAATTCCTTAACTATAATTAAAATAATTTCGCGGGCAAGAACTTTCATTCGGGTAAAGAGCCAGGAAGGAGCTTTACCATAATGCAAAGGCAGGTGTGCTATCCCCGTTTTCATCTTTTTATTTTTTTATTATAATATAAAAATATGAATAAGCAAAATAAAATTAGAAAAAGCATTGGTTATTCTTTGTGGGATGGGATTTTTGCCTCTTGTATGTTTGGATTGACTACCGATTATATCACTCCTTATGCCTTGGCTTTGAAAGCAAATGTAAAACAAATAGGAACTCTCTCCGCCTTATCCAATCTTTCATCTTCTTTAGTCCAACTAAATCCGCGGATTTCACAGAAAAAATGAAAAGCAGGAAAAAGATTATTAATATCTTTGTTCTTTTACATGCCCTAATGTTTATACCACTTGTCTTTATTCCTTACATCTTCAAAGAAAATACCGTGTTTTTTCTTATTCTTTTTGTAGCTCTACTCAACAGCTTAAATGCCTTCGCCGGGCCACCTTGGACTTCTTTAATCTCTGAATATATTCCTTGGCAAAAAAGGGGTAAATTCTTTGGTAAAAGAAATAAACTTTTTCAAACCATAATAATCAGTGCTTCCTTTATTTCCGGATTTATATTGCATTTTTTGAAACAAAAACCGTTAAAAGGCTTTGTTATTATTTTTAGCCTATCATTTATCTTTAGAATGCTCTCTTGGTTTTTCTTAATCCGGATGTATGAACCTCCTTTTAGGAACAGACCTGAATCATATTTTAGTTTCTTAGATTTTATTAGACGCATCAGGGAGTCAAATTTTTTGAAATTTGTAACCTTTGTCTCTGGACTAAACTTCTCTGTGAATATCGCCGCTCCCTTTTTCTCAGTATTTATGCTCAGAGACCTCAAATTTAATTATTTGACCTATACCATTTTGGTTACAACCGTAGCAATGTTTTCCATCATTTTGGTTGACCGTTGGGGGAGGATGGCAGATGAAGTAGGGAATGTGCGGATTCTAAAGATTACTTCCCATTTTATTGCCTGTCTTCCTTTTCTCTGGATTATTAATCAAAACCCTCTTTACCTATTTTTTATCCAAGCACTATCAGGATTTGCCTGGTCGGGATTTAACCTTTCAGCAACAAATTTTATTCTTGATGCAGTAACCCCTCAGAAAAGAACGCGGTGCGTTGCCTATTTTAATGTCTTTAATGGAATAGCTCTCTGTCTAGGAGCGTTTTTAGGAGGTTTCTTAGTAAAATACCTTCCTCCTTTAAGAGGCTATAAAATTCTTCTCCTTTTCCTAGTTTCAAGTTCTTTACGTTGGCTGGTAGTGCTTTTACTTTCTCGAAGAATTAGAGAAGTGCGAGAGGTAAAAAAACAACCCCTTCTCAGCTACTTTTGAAGGTAACTGACTTAAAGAAAGTTCTTAAGACCTTTTAAGGTATACTAAGCAGTATCAACCTGCCTATATATGCTTTTTTGAAAATTATGAAATAAAAAGCCCTACTTCTTCTTTGATTAACTAATAAATTCTATAGACTTAAGTTTATTTTGTTGCTTGTGCTTTTTTCTTTAGAGTATTAATTGCCTTAACCATTATAAAAATAGCAAAGGCCACGATTAAGAAATCAAGCAATGTATTGATAAATTTACCATAATTCAAGGCAACTTCGGGCTTATCAAGCACAGCTTGCTTTAGAACCAATTTCAAATCTTTAAAATCCACTCCTCCGATGAGTAGCCCGATGGGAGGCATAATCACATCATTAACCAGTGAAGTTATCACTTTACCAAAAGCAGCACCAATAATAATACCTACTGCCATATCAATAGCATTCCCTTTAACCGCAAACTCCTTAAATTCTTTAATGATTGACATCTTGCCTCCCCCCTCCTAATTTTATGCTTAAATTTTTATGTTTAATTGATATTTTTTGTTTCTTACTCTATTATCCTACCAGCTTATCAAACTCCTCCACACTAAGTGCAGGACAGGTAGTAAAACCAATCCCCGTCAGTTTTGTGAGTCCAACCGAAGCCTTAAGCGCTTGTGTATTATCAGGAAAATCTGCCAAGAAAGCAAGGTCGTAGTTTCCTAAGAGAACATACATTTTCTCCACTTTCCCTCCTGCTTTCTCAATTAACTCTGCCCCCTTTTTTGTGCGCTCTTTACTAATCCCCTTAATCCCTTCCAAAGTATACTTACCTAACATCAGAAATTTTGCCATGCTTCTTCACCTCCTTCCCAAACTTTTCTTTAACTGATTTTACTTTACTCTCAATACTTATTCGCTTATCTCTGCGCTCATCAATCTCTATTTTGGTCAAAACTCGCTTTGCTCCCGAAGTAATAACTGCTCGATGCATCTTTTGTGCAATTTCTAAAAGCCTCTTCAAAGACCTTGATTCCACTATGGTTCCCATCGCCGTAATTTGCATCTTAACATCCTTCTCTCTCATTAAAACTTTCTCGGCACAAGCAACATATTTACTTAAAGATGTTCCCTTCGTTCCAATAGGTATGATATTTATATCCATTATAGGCATAAGTGTCCTCCTATTTTACCTCAATAATTTCTGCTTCCATCTTATCAAGATCAAGGATAGCGCAGGTCGCTCTCCCCGTAAGCCACCCCCCTGCTTCTCCCGGATTTATAAAAAGAGTGTTTTTCTCTTTTTTTATCTCGGCGATATGCGTATGCCCTGAAACAACCACCGCAGGAAGATTGTGTTGGTTAAGGTTTCTAATTTGAGATAATTCGTGAACTACAAGAATTTCTTTATCTCCAAGATTAAAAATAAAGGGAGGCTCTTTAATCTTTCCTTTTGATTTTTCTTTCAATCCCATTATTTCTCCATCATTATTACCAAAAACACCTACAAAATCAAACCCCTTTTCAAAATATGGCTTAAGAGAAAAAGGGGCGACAAAGTCTCCAGCATGAATAAAGAAATCCACTCCTTGCTCTTTAAATAAATTTAAGGCTTTCTCTGCGTTATCAAGATTATCATGAGTATCAGAGATAATTCCTATCTTCATGTCTTAGATTCGGTCTGGGCATAGAAAAGAGAAATTTTCCTTTCTACCATTTCACTTTTACATTTAGGACAAGCGGGTTTCATTTTCCTGTATTCTTCCAAAGAGCATTTTACTTCAAAGTTCTGACTGCATTTTATACATTGAAATTCATATACAGGCATAAGCTCACCTCCTGTAAAAATCAAAAAAATTTAATTTTTCTCTTATTTTAATTATAAAAATTTTTCCTCTAAGAGGCAAAGACTTTTTGAATAAAGAAATTTTAGGCCCAAACTTCTTTCTCTATTCCAATTGCTAATACCTAATCTTTAGTAAAATGCAGTTTCACTTCTTCAAACTCCCCGCCGAATCAAGTGGGGGAGAAAGTTTTTGTATTCCTTGCGTCTGTACCTCAAACTGGATAGTCGAGGGAAGCCGGGTAGGTTCATCGTCAATCATTAGATAACTGGATTTAGGAATTAATCCTTTTTTAAGCCAAGCAATATCATCGTCAATAATCACGTATTCAGTGCCCGAAGAAATACGCACTGCCTGTATCTTCTGGCCAATAAATCTACCCTGACTGCCTGAAATATTAGGTTTTAAAGGCGGGGCGAGGTCGATAATAGAAACATAACCGATATTACCGCTTTTGGGGTCAAAATTTTTCACCTCAATAATTTTCTTATCCGGAAGTAAAAATTTAAAATTTCCACTTCCCAATTTCTCTACTCTTGTTCCTTGGGGCAAGGTGACGGTCTTGGTCTCAGCAAAGGCGGATGTCAAATTTACCAAAAGCATCAAAACTAAAAAATATCCTAATCCTTTACTCATTTCTTAACCTCCTTTCTAAAAATTATTCTCTATTATAATTCTCTCTATCTGTTTACCTCAAAAATTTGTAGCGTGTCAAACTCTCGGTTCTAAATTCCGAACGCGACCCCCTTTCTCCTGACCTCAGTTCAACCACATAAGTTCCGGGCCGTGCAGAAAAATTGGGGATAGAACGATGCATCATCCCCCCTCTGCCAATCCAAATAGGTCCTAATCTTGCTACCTCCCTTCCCTCGTGGAATATAAAAACCATTAAATCTCTTATATCTTCACCGCTATTAGTATTTGAACCTATATTTAGTTCTACATTCTGACCATCGGCAAACTCCTCCGGCTCTGCCCAGAGTCGTGTAACCCTAAGCCCTAATTCCCCAACAACATTTAAATCAATTAAACGCGGAGCCGTAGTCCTTCCTGCCTCATTAGTAGCAGTAAGACTAACCTGGTATCTGCCCAATCCTACGCTACCGGGTATGGTATAGGTATAGTTTCCTGATGCATTAGAAGAACGTAAATTAATACCCAATGAAGGCGAAGAAATACGCACTTCGCTAATCCGACTCATCCCGGACTCAACTCGCCAATTAATTACAATTCTATTATTGGGCAAAACAGTAGTAGGTTCTATACTAAATTCACGAATCGTCGGTTCATCTTGAATAGGAACTCTTGGTCCTTCAGGAACCCTTTGAGTAGTGGGCACCTGGGGTGGGGTTGACTGTGGGGATGGCTGAGCTTGGATTTGTTGCGGAATAGTAACTTTTTTCTGCTCGGCGCAAAAACCTACTCTTAATGGCATAAATAAAAAAGAAACTGTTACTAAAAACAAAACAACCAGAAAAACCCTTCTTTTATCCATCCTTTCCCTCCTTTCTCTATTTTTAATAAAAGGGGTTATTTTTTTTCGAGAGAAAAAACGCTTTTACCAACAATTAAATCTCACCTCATCTTAAACATTTGGGGCGAGCGAGGAGATTTGAACTCCCAACGCCCTGAGCCACAGTCAGGTGCTCTGACCAAGTTGAGCTACGCTCGCCAAAGTCTTATTAAAGTCTTATTCTTTTACAGGTTCTTGTAATTTATCCTTTATTGCCTTTAAAGGGTCAGTTATTACCTTTTCTACTCCTTCTTTTGTTTTATCAGTAACCTTTTCTAAAATAAGCAGAGGTGCCTTACCTGCCAATCTATTGGTTATTTGCTTCCAGAGACCTTCCCCTATTTTAGCATAATCTATCTTGGGCTGGTCAAATTTTGTTTTTATGTCAAAATCAAAACTTATTTTACCTTCTTTATCTTTAAATGTTTCAACAACTTTATCCAGAGAAACACCAAAAATCTTAGAAGCAGTCTCCTCCGCGATAATCTTTTCCAGGACAATTTTACATTTTAAACTTAAATCATTCGCCTGAGAATTAGCATCGGCATAAAAATTGATTATTCCCTGGCTAATTTTACCCGAAATCGCCTCTCCTAAATATGGCTTAACATTAAAATAATCTAAATTGTCTAAACCAAATTTTGCCTCCATATCCTTGCGCGTAAAATTTATCCATCCTGAAGACCTGAATTCTGCAAAATTTTTCACAATTTCTCTGCCTAACTTTGCCTCTAAAACAAATTCGGTAGCAACATCCGTCAAGGGAAAGGCAAGTTTGCTTAGGGAAAAATTAATGTCCTTAAGAAGAAAATTAAACGGTGTTTCTCCAAGAGCCTTGTCTATAAAGTTTACCTCTCCGTTGTTTATTAAAAATTTTAGAACCAATAGAGGAAGACTTGTCCCAGAGGAAGTATTTATTCGAGAAGTAATAAGGTCAGAAAAGTTAAACTTATCTTTAGTTAGTCTCACTATTTTCAACTGTGGATTATCAATTAATAGCGAATATAAAAATAACTTTCCTTTAAGAATTGGAATTATTGCCGGAGTAATCTTTATTACATCTACCTTCAAGAATTCCTGTTCTTCTTTTTCTGAAGGTCTATCCAGAATAACTAAATTTTTTACAGAGAGAGAAAGAGGAAAACTCAAATCTATGCTCCCAATACTAACTGGACGATTCAAATAATTAGAAAGTTGAATAGCCAAAAGAGAGCTAAGTTTAAACCTTAAGAAGAAATATCCTAAAATAATGATTGTAATTAAAAAAAATAAAACTATCTTCTTTATCTTTTTCATCCCTTAACTAATTCAACTATTTAACTAAACTCTCACGCGCCTGGGCCGAATCGAACGGCCAACACCCTGCTTAGAAGGCAGGTGCTCTATCCTATTGAGCTACAGGCGCATTAACTTATTTCCTCCAGTGAATCCGTCAAGGTTTTGTGGTGGAGAGCTACAGGCGCACATTAGTTTATTACCAAATTGATGAACTAATAAACTGCTAATTCTGATCCTTTAAATCTCAAATAATATAAGATACTCTTTATCGGGGAGGGCGGACTTGAACCGCCGACCTCTTGGTCCCAAACCAAGCGCTCTAAGCCAAACTGAGCCACTCCCCGGAATAAATCGTTAAATTACTAAATTGATATTAATTTTAACAAGAGAGGATAGTTAAGTCAATTACAAAAAGGAAAGAGATTACTCAACAGTTCCGTCTAATTTTTTTATTCCTTGAATGAAAAGTTCCAATTCTTTAGGATTGTCAGCAAATTCTCTTGCGGTATCCAAACTTATCTTTTTATCAAAATATAAACGCGCTAAGGACTGATGGAAAGTTTGCATTCCAAAAAATGCACCGGACTCAATGTATTGATTGAGTTGATGGAGTTTGTTTTCTCGAATCAAGGAAGAAATGGTAGGTGTTCCTACCATTATCTCTAAAACAGGAATTCTACCCTGAATATCAGAACGGGGAATAAGTCGCTGGGAGATTATTCCCTTTAATAAGAGGGAAAGATGCATCCTGATTTCATCATGCTGATGGGGAGGGAAAAAATTAATGATGCGTTCCACAGTCTGAGAAGCGTTGATAGAGTGAATTGTGCTTAAAAGAAGCTGTCCAGCCTCTGCCGCCATAATTGCCGCATGCATTGTATCCCTATCGCGAATAGTCCCAATAAAAATCACATCCGGGCTCTGATAGGTGCTTTCGCGCAAAGCATCCATATAGGATAGACAATCCGCACCAATTTCTCTTTGTGTAATCACCGACTTCTTATTCTCAAATAAAAATTCAATGGGGTCCTCGATGGTTAGGATGTGCTTTTTTCTATTTTGATTAATATAGTCAATCATACTGGCAATGGTCGTAGATTTCCCACTTCCCGTAGAACCAGATAAGAGCACAAACCCCCTTCTTTCTAAAGAAAGTTTCTCCAATATCTTGGGAGGAAGTCCTAAATCAGCAAAGGAAGGAATTTTTCTTCTGACATTACGAAAAACTAAAGACGGCTGTTGACGGTCTAAAGCAAGGATGCCCCGGAAACGACCTATGTCCGGTAAATCCAGGGCAAAATCTACTTCTTTCCTTTCCCGAAAGATATTTATTTGTTCGGGGGTAAGCAGGGTTTTGATTATATCATCCATCTCTTGAGAACTTATAGGTTTTTCTGATTCTATCAGCGTAATTTCCCCCAATAGTCTTAAATAAGGAGGATACCCTACTTTAAAGAAAATCTCCGAGGCGTCTTTCTCAACCATTATTTTAAATAAATTTTTTATCTCCATTTGCTGATAAAGAATACCATGGAAAAAAATCTAATGCAATAATATTTTTGCTTGATAAATCTCTCTTTTGGTTATAGAATGTGATTGTTTATGAAAAAAATTCTGTTTATTATCGTAGCAATTATTATTGTTTTTGTGGGCATCGGTATAATTTTAGCTCACATCGCCATAAATAATTTCATCATTCCCCAAAAAATAGAACCTCTCTTAAGTAATGCTATTCAAGGATGGACAGGTGAAAAACCAGCGATAGAAAAGATTTATTCTTCTTTCCTAAGAGGCATTACCATAGAAAACTTTACCATTTATACTCCCTTTGCAAAATTGCCTCTAAAATTTTCCCAGCTTAATCTAAAAATTGCTTATCTACCATTGTTTTTAAGAAAAGAATTTGTCTATAACATTACCACCTCTCCTATGGAAAAAATTGGGGTGAGTTTTGAGACATCGGGAAATTATTCACTAAGGGATAAAAAATTAACTTCAAAACTATACATCTATGACCTGCCTCTTTCCATTGCCAAGTATCTCTTTCCTCATCTGCCTGTAGAAATCATGGAAGGCAATGCTGAAACAGAGATAAGCCTTGAGATGTCCCCTGCAGGAGACTTAAGCATAGAGGCAAATATCCCTGTAGAGAAAGTTAACCTCAAAGCATTTAACCATTCCATAACTGGTTCCTTTGCGGTTTCGTTAAATACCAAAAAGTCAAAATCCAAATGGGAAATAGTAAAAGCAACATTTAATCCGGGAAATATGATTATTTCTTCTCCTCAACTAAAAGATAATATTGTTATTTCACAAGGAGAAACAATATTCAAAGAAGAAACATTTAATTTAAATAACTTAAGAATATCTTTCAACAATAGACCTTATAAACTTTCAGGAAAAATAACTAATTTATCCACAAAACCGCGCCTTGAATTTAGATTAGAAGATAATAAACTTTCCTTAGAGGGCAATGGAGAATATATAAATAAAGAAATAAATATTGAAAAAGTATTACTGACTCTTCCCCATTCAAAACTAAACCTAAAGGGGAAGGTTCAAAATCTTAAAACAGGGCAAGTTGAATTATATTTAGAGGGCATTATGGATACCGCTGATCTGGAAGCCTTTCCTTTAAGACAAAATATCCAGCCAAAAAAACTAAATCTAACCTCTCTTTTAGAAATTGATGCACATGTTTCTGGAGAATTAAAAAGGTTAAACCTGCTTAATTCTCTTATAAAAGTTAAGGCTAAAAATCTCACGATGGATAAATTTATATTTGAAGATTTTAGTCTGCGTGTAAGAACTGAGAGGGGAATACTGAATACGGAATTAAAAAGCAATGGTTATGGAGGTTCTTTCGTAATCGATATCAAAGACCTTTCTCTTAAAGAAAATCTTCCTTTTGTAGCCAATCTGATTATTGATGAAGTAGATTTAAAAAAACTGAATGAAATCTCTTTGAAATTAGGGAAGGATCTGGCCGGTATCATGCATGGAGAGTTTACTTGTCGAGGAGAAGCAAAGAAATTAAAAGAGTTAAATGGAGAAGGATGGTTTGAAATAATCGATGGCTTACTCTGGGAATTACCTGTTTTCAGTAAATTGAGCAAGATAATAGAGATTCCCGGCATAGAGAAGAATGTCTTTAGAGAGGCACATGCAAATTTTGTAGTCAAGAACCAAGCAATAACCACTAAAGATTTAGAGTTAATCAGTAAGCGCCTAACCCTTAAAACCGAAGGGAGTATCTATCTAAATGGCAACTTAGACCTCAAATTAAGGATGGAATTACCACAGGAAGAAAAGGAAACAAGTGGCGTTCTGGATAAATTTCAGGATATATTATTAAAAGGAGCAGGAAGCCTAATAAAAGAAGTTTATATAAAAGGAACAATCAAAAATCCAGAGTATAAAATCCTGCCTGCTATAGGCAACATTTTTCAAAATATTCTGCAATAAACTTTTTCATCTTCTTCAAAGCACGACTGCGGTGGCTAATTCTGTTCTTTATCTCCTCTCCCAATTCCGCAAAAGTTTTGTTGTATCCGTTAGGGATAAAAAGAGGGTCATAACCAAATCCGTAATCTCCCCTTATTTCTTTTGCGACGCTTCC